>JAIKVS010000239.1 GCA_024685535.1 Oscillospiraceae bacterium
CGGCATACATGGAACTCATCAGCCGCCTTGAAAGCTTCGGCGCGAACGCCATGCTCTCCCCTTCAGCGCTCCGGCATACGGTGCTGCTGTTTGAGGAGCTGGTGCTGCAGCTTATAGTAAGGGAGCTCGGAAAAAGGCAAAGCGGTTTCCCTGTACGGGTGAGCATCGAGCACTCCGACACAGATGATACAGTAGAAATGCGGATAAACTACAGCGGCGAGCGTTTCGATCCGCTTACGGAGGGCGAGGAGCTTTCACTCAGCATAGTGAAAAGGCTCGCAAAAGAGGCTTCCTTTAACTACAGCACTGAAAATGAGGTCACCGTACGCTGCTGAAATCGGATATTGACACCGGAACAGACATGTTTTAAACGCTGATCATACATTGAGGAGATGACATCTATGAGTTCTATAAAGATACAATTCTGCGATATTGAGAAGATCGAAACAGAGTGCATAGTGAACGCGGCAAACACTGAGCTGAAATACGGTTCAGGCGTCTGCCACGCAATATTCATCGGGGCAGGCATTCCTTCGATGACCGAGGAATGCAGAATGCTCGGTCACTGCCCCACCGGCTCGGCCGTTGTGACGAGAGCCTTTGAGCTGCCCGCAAAATGGGTGATCCATGCTGTCGGACCCCACACCTCCGAGGAAGGCGCCCTCGATCTGCTCCGCTCAGCATATATCAGTGCGATGCAGAAAGTTCAGGAACTCGACTGCCACAAGGTGACGATGCCGCTTATCAGCAGCGGAGCATTCAACGACGCCGGGCTCCCATACGAACCGCTCTGGAAGGTGGCTATATCCGCCGTCAGAGATTATCAGGCGGCCTTCCCCGATTACCCGATAGACGTTCTCTTCGCCTGCCACGGTCAGGAGCAGATAGATACCGGCAATGCGGTGCTCGCCGATCCTCCCGGAATAAACCCGCTGGACGTTGAGAAACTCAAACGCAAGTTCGTTTTCTTCTGGCGCGAGGAGGGACAGTACGGCTGCTTCAGCCAGTGGTATGTTGCTCCGTTTACTATCGAGGGCATAACATACCAGACCTGCGAGCAGTATATGATGTCGAAAAAGGCCCTGCTCTTTAAGGATTTTGAGAATTACATCCTCATAATGAATGCCGAGGACCCGGCAAAGGACAAACAGTACGGAAGACTGGTGCGCAATTTTGAGAGCAAGCTCTGGCGAAGCTGCAACGCGGAGATAATATTCCATGCCAACTTCGCCAAATTCTCCCAGAACCCGGAACTGAAGGAAACTCTGCTCAAAACCGGCGACCTGATGCTGGCCGAGGCCAGCCCCGTAGACAGAAACTATGGCATAGGCCTGGAAGCAACAGACCCCGCAGCAAAGGATCCTGCCAACTGGACAGGAAAGAACCTGCTCGGCGAGACACTTATGAAAGTAAGGGAAGCACTCAGGGACAAATGATCCGGACGCAGATATATTTCTATATTATGTAAACTATATATAATAATGAAAAGGCATCCTCTCAGCTTAATGGAGGATGCTTTTTTGTTTTAATGATCGGAAAGGTATTAACAGGTCAGTCTATCAGACTGAGGATCTTTTTCTCCATTACAGCTGCCTCATCCGGCTTCAAAAGGCCCATATAAACCGTTGCCGTGAGACTATCTCCCGGTTGGATCGAGGGAACGTGCCCGGCAGCTTTCTCCTTATCATGTCCATCTATACCGCATGAAGAAGGTTGACAGAGTGAAACAGCGGAATGGTCTGCACCGCGTGTCAGCCAGCGTGCAAAGATATTCAGCGGGCCATCAGCAGGGACACCTGTATAATCGGCAGAACCATCAGGATCCACCTGCATGAAATGATACATTCCTTCCTCGTCTGCGACAGGATTATTAAGATGGATGCAGAATTCAGGAAGATATTCAGTTCCACAACCAAGCTGACGAAGCGCAGCCGGATCCTTCTGGAACTCTCTGAAAACCACCTTTGAATCCGGAACGAGGCCATCCTCTGTCAGAGGAACGAACATGCTCATATCTTTCCTGTCCCAATGCAGAGGCTGCACAAATCTGCCGCCATCGCGAGCACGGTTGTTTGTATGAAAGAGGAACATATAATCCATTGGATACCCGGATGTGTTAGTTATCTTCATCGTGACCTTTATAACAGAGCTGTCCGAGTATACACGGGCTATCGGTTCTGCCACATACTGGTCGCCACGGTGCTTATTATAAACATAGGATCCTGACACTGCTGCGAATTTACCCCGTTCATCCTCATCGATTATCAGGCAGGCCTCGTCATATTCAGCGATAGGTAGTTCTCCAAGAACAAGTCCGTATTTATCATCGAATTCGCATATTCTTCTGGGTCCGCAATGCATCAGATAGCATCCGTCTGTTTCAAAAAACTCTTTTACACGTTTTGGCTGTGTATATTTGCTTTTCATTCCTATAGACTGACCGCAGAAACAAGCTTCCCAGATCATCTGACCCATATAGGGCAGCACCACAATATAGCCAAGACTATTGCTTATTTTTACAGCTTCAACACCGCTTTCATATCGGAAGAGTGAAACTGTAAAGTCATCAGATGAATAGAAGATCCTCTCTCGATCGGTAAAGAAAACCGGAAGCAACTTGATCAAAGACATTTCTATAACTCCTTTCTGTTCAGCAACAAACATAGCCATAGGAGTCCCCTATGGCTATAGCTTAATCAGATTGGATGTCACTTTCAAAATATCACAGCAGATATATCCCGTCAATACCATTTATGAAAGATATTTTATCAAACAGTACGCTTTCTGCCCCGCTCAAGTTCGTCACATACTGCGGTAGATATAGCAGTAGCTACCGATATCTGTTCAATGATGGAATTATTTGTGTCACGGGCATGGTTCGGCGGACCGCTGCAGGTTGTAAGAAGCGTAAGGTCGGCAGCCTGTGATAGCGGAGATGATGCAGATGCAGTTATAGCAACTGTGTAGCATCCTCTCTGCTTTGCAAATTTAAAGGCCTCAACGATCGTTTGAGCATTTCCCGAGGAAGAAAAACCAAGCAGAAGATCAGCGTTTATGAGTGTGGCAGCATCAAGAAGCTGATACTCTGCTTCTGTAACCGATACAGCATGCATGCCAAGGCGGATAAGTTGGATACAAAGGTAATTAGCTGCATATCCGGAAGTTCCGACCCCGTAAATAGAAGTTCTTTTTGCAAGAAAGATCCGGTCAATTACCTCATTGAAATCCTCCGGTTTTATAAGATAGGAAGTATCGAAAATACAACGTGCATTCTGTTCAAATACCTGCCTGAAAAGTCTTCTGTTTTCAGTCTCGTCATCCAAAGCATCCTCTGATGCATCCTCCTTTTCATTCTCTCCGGAAAAAGGCATCTGCTGTGTGCCAACAGCAAGGGTCATTCGGAAATCCGAATAGCCATGATAGCCTATCTCGCGAACGCAATTAAGAATGCTGTACTGACTCACTCCTATTTTTTTCGCAAGCTGCTGTATGCTGCAAGTGAGGACATCTTCCGGGTGGGAAATGATATAATCGGCAACCATTCTCTCCTTGGGTGAAAAGTGAGAGTAGTTTATCCTCAGCTCAGAAATACATTTGGGCGAGATTATCACGGCGATCCTCTCCTTTGTGTAAATTGCACAGAATTTATACCCTATTATGTGCATATTGTAGCGCAAAAATAATAAAAGTTCAATAAGCAAGTTAACTAAAACATCAACTATAAATAATTTATTTATTGATAAAAATAAATAATATAATTATTGACAGCGTTGCTTAACGGATGATATGGTGAAGAAAAATAGCTTAAACAATGGATGTCATTATCAAAATTTTTGTGCAGAAAGGAGAAAAAATGCAACACAAAATTGTTCTCGGCGTAACTCCTACACATCGCAATGATCCATCTTTCCCTCTGGAGCGCGGTTTGTTCTACAAAAAGGAGATTTATAAGAAGCTGGATGAGCTTGGGATCGAGTATATCGGCATAGAGGATGTATGTCCCAATGGTCTTCTTTCCACCAACAGCGACGTTGTTGCAGCTGAGGCGAAGCTGAAAAAAGCAGGCATCGATGCACTTTTCATCCCGTTTATAGATTTCGGCAGCGAAGGTGCATCCTGTCAGCTTGCTAAGGCATTGAATGTGCCTGTTCTCATGTGGGGTCCCCGTGACTACACCGGTCAGGGAAATGACGGCGATGTTCAGTGCGGAATGATAGCAGCAGGCAAAGTCTTCCGCCGCTTCAGCATTCCCTTTACCTATTTCCCCACCTGCTTTCTTGAAGACACTCTCTTTGAGAAGGGCATCCGCAACTTCATAGCAGTTGCAAATGTCGTTAAGACATTCAGAAACCTTTATGTCCTTCAGGTAGGTCCGAGACCTGAGAGTTTCTGGTCGGTCATGTGCAATGAGGGTGAACTGCTCGAGAAATTCGGTATCAAGATCTATCCGCTATCTCTTTCCGAAATGGTCAGCAAAACCAAGGAGATGCTTGAGACCAAGCAGGATGAGATCGATGAGATCATCAAAGGCATTAAGGCTCGCGCCAACATTACGGTGAAAGAAGAGATCCTTAAGAAATCTGCTGCATTGAAGCTGGCTCTTGACTGGTACCGCAAGGAGACCCTTACAAACTGCTGTGCTTTCCAGTGCTGGTATGCTCTTCAGGATGAACTTGGCATCTGGCCATGCACAGCCATGTCCCTGCTCAATGAGGAAGGCTATGAGACAATCTGCGAAGGCGATGTGCACGGTACCATCAGCTGCATGCTTGCCACAGCCGCTACCATGGGCCGCACCACTCCGTGGTTTGGTGAATGGTGCTTCCGTCATCCAACGATCGAGCATGCAGAATATGTTGCCCATTGCGGAAACTGCGCAATGAATCTGTTCAAAGATAAACCCACCATATCCACCCGTTCCTTCGAATTTGCTAAAAACATGGGCGGCCATGTCAGCGGTGAGGTTAAAGACGGCGATCTGACATACTTCCGCTTCGACGGAGATCATGGTGAGTATTCAATGCTCCTGGGCAAAGCCAAGCGTATAGAAGAAGGCGACACCTGCAAGCGCGGAGCGCGTATGTGGATGGAACTGCCTGATGTCCGGAAGCTTGAGATGCACGTCGTGTACGGTCCATATATCCATCACTGTGCAATTATCCATGAGGACATCACTCCTGTTATGCTTGAAGCCGGAAAGTACATGGGTGTAAAGCCCGACTTCACCTATGAGGATCAGCGCAGAGCTGCCGAGGACTATCTTCTTCAGGAGAGCATGCCTAACGGTCCTGAGGGACTGGAAGTAACGGTCGGAGAACCGATGATCCTGTAAAGAACTGATATATCAAATCTGAAAGGAGAGCATTGTGAAAGGGTATCTGAGTATCCAACATGTCTCCAAGCAATTTCCCGGAGTAAAAGCGCTTGATGATGTCAGCTTCGATATAAAGATCGGCGAGGTCCACGCAATCTGCGGTGAGAACGGTGCCGGGAAGAGCACTCTCATGAACATTCTCTCCGGAAACTATCAGGCGGATTCCGGCAGCATCTCCTATGATGATGTTGAATGTGTATTCCACAATCCACACATAGCTCAGAACTTTGGTTTTGCCATAGTTCATCAGGAACGCAGTCTGGTAGACAGTCTTTCCGTTGCCGACAATATTTTCGTCAACCATCAGCCTACTGTAGCAGGCGTCATCAACAGAAAAGAAATGCTCCGAAAGACACAGGCGCTTCTTGAGCAACTGCATCAGGAAGATATTCATCCTTCCGATATAGTCGGAAATCTGTCCCCTGCGAAGCAGCAGATGGTAGAGTTGTGCAAAGCTCTTGAACTGAAGCCTAAAGTGCTGATTCTTGATGAGCCCACTGCCACCGTAACGGAAGTTGAAACAAAGATCCTCTTCGATACCATAAGGGAGCTAAAGGAGCAGGGCGTTACAGTGGTATATATCTCTCACCGTCTGGCTGAGATTTTTGAGGTATGCGATCGTGTGTCCGTGCTTCGCGACGGCAAATATCAGAAGACTCTTGAGATCAAAGATATCGTTGTGGACGACATAATCAGACTGATGGTAGGCCGTGATCTCTCAAACGAGCGTTTTGAATCCTACCAGACGGAAGAAGAGGTGTTGAGGGTCGAGAACCTGTGCGGAGAGCGTTTCAGAAACATAAGCTTCACGCTTCACCGCGGTGAGGTGCTCGGTTTCGCCGGCCTCGCCGGAGCCGGAAGAACAGAAGTCGCCAGAGCGATCTTCGGCGCAGACCGCAAAACAGGAGATGTATACGTTCACGGTAAAAAGATCAAGGCAACTCACCCTCGCGACGCGATTCGCTGCAGTATCGGCTATCTCCCTGAAGACCGGAAGACCGATGGCCTTTTTCTCCGTATGACCGTGGAAGAAAATGTTATATCCGGGAATCTCCGTCATGCTGCACCACATCATCTTCTGCAGCGGTCTATCATAACTAAGGAGGCAGAGGCAGCCAAGGAAAAACTGCACATCGCCACTCCTTCGGTAAAGCGTCCGACGGAGGATCTGAGTGGAGGCAACCAGCAGAAGGTAGTCATTGGGAAATGGCTTCTTGTTGATTCGGAGATACTTATCGTAGACGAACCCACACGCGGTATAGACGTCGGTGCGAAAGATGAGATCTATCGGCTTATCAGAGATATGGTCTCCTCTGGAAAGAGCGTTATACTTATATCCTCTGATCTGCCTGAGATCCTCAGGATGAGCGACAATATTATCGTTATGTATAACGGCGTCATCACCGGTAAGCTCGATAACCGCAGCGGAGAAGCCCTCAGCGAAGAACTCATTATGAAATACGCCTCCGGATTAGTGTCTGAAAATGCGTGATATGGAGATTTGATATGGAAAAGCTGAAAACAAGGCCCGGGTCAAACCTGCTAATGAGAAGTCTTCAGGAGAGGGTAATCTCTCTTGCTGCAATGATCGTTCTGGTTATTGCAATCTGCGGGATAATTTGGCCAAAAACTTTCTTAACCGTCCCTAACCTGAAATCCGTACTCCTTAACGTTTCTATCCGGTCTATCGTTGCCCTTGGCATGATGAACCTTCTTATTTCAGGTTATATCGATCTGTCAGTCAGTTCCCTGCTGGCATTGTCCGGCGGTTTGGCTGCCGTTCTTATCACAAAGAACCACTTCGCCCCCGGGGTAGCGATACTGATATCGCTTTCAATCGGGGCTGTGGTCGGTCTTGTAAACGGATTCATGGTAGCAGTCATAGGAATAAACCCGATGATCCAGACGCTTGCCATGCAGTATATATGCAGTGGTTTGTGTCTTGTCATTGCGGGACCTATTGTCTCAGGTCTGCCGAAAGGATTCACCTGGCTTGGCCAGAGAGTAATCCTGGGTATGCAGATGCCTATAGTATTCATGCTGTTACTGGTAATCCTGCTGACATTCCTGAATGAGAAAACGGTATTCTTCAGAAGAAACTATTATATCGGCGGAAACCAGAAATCTGCGGCTCTTTCCGGCATCAATGTTAAAGGTATGATCATGTTTAACTATGTGGTAACAGGTCTGCTCGCTGCATTTGCCGGCATCCTTACTGCTGCACGTCTTGGCACTGCCAGTTCCACAGCCGGAACGAGCCTTGAAATGAAATGTATCTGTGCCTGTGTTCTGGGCGGAGCCAGTATGCAGGGAGGCAAAGGCCGTGTTTTGGGAGCACTGCTCGGTATGGTGTTTATGGGTATTCTCGATAACATAATAGTTATCGCAGGCGTCCCGGTAGAGTGGAACAATGTTGTCACAGGTACAGTTCTTGCCCTGGCCGTCACACTGGACGTATTCCTTCAGAAGAGGAAGGTTTAAATCAGTATTGATGCGTTAATATGCGCATACAATAAATATTAAAAAATGGAGGAAATTATGAAAAAAGCATTGGCAGTCATCTTGGCACTGATGATGGTGCTCGCTCTTGCAGCATGCGGCAGCGAGGCAGCTGCTCCTGCTGCAGCACCCGCTGCATCGTCAGGCGATGCAGCTCCTGCACAGGATCTATCTGATCAGGTATATATCCTGTGCTCCACTTCGGTTAACGATGCTCTTTATCTCAACCACGACTTCCGCACCTTTGAGGAGTGGGGCAAGAGAATGGGCGTCACGACCAAGATCATTGGACCCACCGAATATGACGATGTAAAACTTGCGGATATCGTTGAAGAAGCTATCGCTCAGAAGCCCGCCGGTCTTCTTGTAAACGGTGTCAGCGATGTTCTGGCTGCAGTCGTTAACAAAGCTATAGCTGAAGGCATCAACACCGTTCTCTACGACGGCGATGTTGAGTGCGACCGTCTTGGCTGGGTTGGAACTGACTGGTATAACCTCGGCTGGCAGGAAGGCAAAGTCATTTGTGATGCAATTAACGGAAAGGGCAAGGTTGCCTTCATCAACATCGTCGGCAACCCGAACATGGAACTCGGCCGTGAAGGTTTCGAGGCATACATCGCCCGTTATCCCGATGTTGAACTCGTAGGCGTTTATGACTACGAAGGCAACGCAGAGAAATCTGCTGAGATCATCGCCAGCGTTTACAGTGCGTATCCCGATATTGCCGGCTTTGCCGCCCTTGGATATCCTGCCGGACTCGGCATGGGCCCTGCGATCAATGAGCTTGGTCTTGCCGGTAAAGTTGCAGTCGTCACGACTGACTGGGAGGCTCCGCACCTTCAGTTTGTTAAGGATGGTGTCTACACTGCCCTTCTTGGTCAGAAGCGCGAAGACTTCACCTACTATGGTGCAACCATGCTGTTTGAGGCATACAACCATCACATCACCTGGGGCGTTGATGGCGTTGTTCTGAATTCTGTTCCCTATGCAATCGACGTCGGCACCATCGTAATCGATTCCAGCAATATCGACCAGTTCTACAGGTAAATCTTACCGGATAAGTATTTGAGTAAGTAAAGGCGTTGCCGGAATATGCTCCTGCATGTTCCGGCAACAGTCTTAAGGAGGGAAACAATGAGCTTCGGATTATGCAGTTTCTCATACAGATGGGCGTTCGGTCGCCCCTACTACAAGCCGGAACACCCCATGACGATAGATGTTTTTCTCGACAAAACAGCTGAGTTCGGCCTTCGCTGCGCAATGTTGTGTAACAATACTGAATGGAATACTTTTTCAAAGGAACAGCTGCGTCAAATACATTCCAAGAGTTCAGATCTGGGAATTTCACTTGATCTCGGGCTCAGAGAAACAGACCCTGACCAGTATTTCCTGGCGTTTGAAGAAGCAAAGCTTCTGGACGCCTCAGTCATGCGCTTTGTTTTTGACATGGAAAGAAGCCGTGATCCTGCTAAAGACCAGGCAGAATTCAGCAGGTTCCGCAGGCTGTTGGATCAAATCGTTCCTGCAGCGGAGAACGCCGGTATCATCCTTGCTATGGAAAACGGACCGTTTCTGCTCCACAACGAAATAAAGGAACTTATTGAAGATTACAACAGTCCAAATCTCGGAGCATGTCTCGATACAATGAACTGTGCCTATGCCATCTACCGTGCAGAAGAAGTGTTTGAAGCTCTTGCTCCATATGCAAAAATGGTACACCTTAAGGATTTCTTTGTTGAACCCAACAAACGCGGCTATATTTTCCGCGGCACCTCACTTGGCAACGGGATGCTTGACGTGAATAAACTTATCGGATACCTGAAAGGCGCAAATTATACCGGAAATTCGTATCTGGAGTTGTATATCGACAGGAAAGAAAACGAATCAGATACTTTTGAATATGAGGAAGGAATAGTTCGTGACAGCATAGCATATGCAAAGTCAATTGGTCTTGTCTGAAGCTAAGGAGGGATCGCTGTTGAAAAGATATGTAATAGGTGTTGATCTCGGAACATCAGGATGCAAGGTACTGCTGGCTGATGAACTTACAAACTGTGTGGCTGCAAGCCGCCAGACATATGCTGAAGGCTCCATGGTGCAGCTCCATCCGGGCTGGGTCGATCAGGATCCGGATGCCTGGGTCGCCGCAATGAAACGCGGCATCATTGATGTTGCAAAAAATGCTATTGGCGGCAAGGTAGAGGCAATTAGCTTTTCCGGTCAGATGCACGGACTTATAGCACTTGACGCCGATGGAAAAACAATACGACCATGTATCACCTGCGCCGACGGAAGGACTGAGGAGCAGTGTCAGGAGATATATGAAATGCTAGGCGGAAGAGAGGAAGGCCGAAAAAAACTTCTAGCCTGCACAAACAATTATATGTTTCCATCTTTCACTGCAACAAAGATCCTATGGCTGAAAAAATATGAGCCAGAGAGCTTCAAGCGTATGTCAGCCGCTCTAAATCCAAAAGATTATCTGCGTTATGTTCTAACCGGTATCATTGGAACCGATGTTTCAGATGCGTGTGGGTATGGTCTGTTCGATTGCAGAAACAATTGCTGGAGTCAAGAGATACTGGATGCAATAGGTATTCCTGCTGATATTCTTCCGCCTGTTTCAGAATCTGATACGGTAGTCGGTACCATACTTCCAGAATGCGCAAAGGAATTGGGTCTTCCTGCAGATGTGAAAATAGTTGCAGGCGGCGGCGACGCAGTTACTCAAACCACCGGCTGCGGAGCAGTTCGTCCGGGTGTGTTCACGGTCACGCTCGGAACAGGATCCCTTATAGGTGCGTCCTTTACAAATTATGTTGATAACACTTTGGGCACCCCGCAGATGTTCAGGAGCAATTCTGCCGGCCGTTATATGGCTTTCGGTGGCACAGGAAGCGGCGGCGGAGCTCTCGCCTGGCTACAGGACAGGTTTTTCCGTGCTGAAAAAGAAACTGCTGATCTGTGCGGTAAAAATGTATTTGCAATGATGTCTGAGGAAGCTGAGAGTGTTCCAGCCGGCAGTGAAGGGCTTATGTTCTATCCGATGCTTGTAGGTCAACGCTGCCCTTATGAAGATGCGGATACCTGCGGAGCTTTTCTCGGCATGCGCATGCATCATGATAAACGCCATTTCGTAAGAAGTCTGATGGAAGGCATAGCGCTCTGCCTGCTTGATAACTATGATGTTATCCGGCCAATGTGCGGAGATTTGAAAGAAGTATCGATCACAGGCGGAGGAGCAGGCAGCGATCTATGGTGTCAAATCCATGCTGATGTTCTGGGTGTGAAAGTAATACGTTATGCAAGTTATTCTCATGGCGGCGCAATGGGTGCCTGTATGATCGCCGGATGTGGTGTCGGAATCTGGAATGATCTTCCTCATGCAGCAAGTCTGTTTCAGATAGACAAACTCTTCACCCCAGATGAAAAGATGCATAGAGAATACCTCGAAATGCTGAAAATATATAAGCAGTTCTACCCTGCTCTTGAGGGTATAAACCACAGTATCATGGAATTACAGTAAGGAGGAAGAACTATGAAGCTAGGTTGCAGTACTATCACATATCAGATGGGCGGTGTATCCATCTATGATTCTCTTGAGCGTCTGAAGGCGCTTGAGATCGACTATGTCGATTTCCCCGGTTATGGTGACTACCAGCCACAGCATTATTCCACTGCAGAGAAGCTGCGTATTTCAAAAAGACTAGAGCAGCTCGATATGCATGCCAACAGCATTATTTATCTGCCTAAGGCCAACCCCGGTTCTTTCTCATTGGAAGAACGCCTTGCTGCCATAGAGGAGATAAAACCTGCCGCGCTGTTTCTCAGGGATATGGGTGGCCGCTTCGTCATATTCTGCGAATCATGCGGACGACCTGATTACGCCACTGATCTTGACCGCGACCAGGCTTATGAGAATTCAATCGATACTACGAAGCGTTTCTGTGAATGGGCCGAAAAGGAAGGCATTAATGTGATGCTTGAACTTATCCCCTACGGCGGCAATTTCTATAAGATAGAGCGCATGAAGGATACTCTGGATCGTGTAGGTGCACCAAATCTCTGGGCTAATATAGATCTCGGTCACTGCTATCTGCAGAAGATAAACGGTAAACGTTTTGCCGCGCTCGGTGACAGAGCTGTGAGCGTTCATATTTCAGATAACGATGCCGTTGGCAACGAAGGCTGCGTGATGGAAGCCGATCTGATCATCGGTAAAGGATATACTGATTTCAAATCATACTTCCGCTATCTGCAGGATATGGATATAGACGGTAATGCCCGTAAAGCCGGTTTTGAAGAAGCCGTAGCTACAATAGAATGTGTTGAGGATGAATTCATACCAAATCCGGATTACTGCATACTGCGCTCAAGAGATTTCATCATCTCACAGGCGCCGGGCCTGTTCTATAAATAGTTTTCATTTGATCGGGATCATATTATAATGGTCCCGATCATTGACACTGAGCAATAGAATGGAGTGATAACAGTTGGCTAAGCATTTTGATGTGGTAGCTCTGGGCGAGCTGCTTATAGATTTTACCGAAAACGGAGTGAGTGTCCAGGGTAATCCAATCCTTGAGGCAAATCCCGGCGGTGCGCCATGCAATGTGCTCGCCATGCTGAAGAAGCTGGGCAGAAAGTGCGCTTTCATCGGTAAAGTGGGAGATGACATGTTCGGCCGGCAACTGCAGAAAGAAGCGCAGGAT
>JAIKVS010000001.1 GCA_024685535.1 Oscillospiraceae bacterium
CTTGTTCTGGCAGCAGGAGGGGATGCACATTGCATCTATATAGTAGTTGGTGGGATCAGGATAATAGAACTGAAGATCAACTGTATCTGCCTGTGCATCGAGCATGGTGAAATAGTCACCGGCATAATATGCGCCGACTGCGGCTTCACCGGATTCCATCATATTATATATCTCATCCATAACGTAACTGTACACTATAGGACGCTGGACGCTGAGCTCTCCGTAAGCTTTGTCCCATACGGCCTTATCAGTGCTGTTTACATCAAGTCCGAGCTTATACATTGCAGTGCCGAATGCATCGCGGGAGTTATTGAACTGTACGATACGGCCTGAGTATTTTTCGTTCCAAAGAAGATCCCAGCTGCCTGTGTCAGCCTCATCGACTTCGTTTGCATTCCATATGATCCCGACGATACCATATGCGTAAGGCACTGTATATTTGTTATCGGGATCGTAGTAGAGTCCTTTGAAATCCTCGCTGATGTGGGAATAGTTGGGAATATTGCTGAAATCAAGAGGAAGAAGCATATTTTCAGAAGCCATCCGGGCTATCATGTAATCAGAAGGAATGATGATATCATAGCTGACAGCGCCTGACGAGAGCTTTGAGTACATATCCTCATTTGAAGCGTATGTGTCGTAATTGACGTTTACTTTCTGGCCGTATTTTTCCTTATACCACTTCTCGAATTCCTTAACGGTATCGTAGCTGCCTTCGCTGCCATCGGAGATATATTCACCCCAATTGTATACGTTAAGGGTAAGGGTGCTTTCCTTGGATCCGCAGCCGCTGAATGCCGCCATAATGAAGATCAGTGCGAGAACAAGTGCGATAGTTTTTTTCATTTTGCTTTTTCTCCTTTGAGTTTCTTCCTGACAGGCGTCGGCGCATCCGGATCCCGGTCAGTCATGTTGCTTATTAGAAGCAGGGTGAGTATAACAAAGAATATAATAGTTGCAAGGGCATACATTTTTGGAGTGACGGTTTTCTTAGTCATGTTGTATATCCTGATGGGAAGAGTCTGAAAACCTGCCCCGGAAGTGAAATAACTGATAACGAAGTCATCAAGGCTCATAGTGAAGGCCATTATTGCACCTGTGATTATACCGGGCATAATCTCATGGATCGTAACCTTGAAAAATGCTTTGAAAGGAGTGCATCCAAGATCCTGTGCGGCTTCAGGAAGTGCCGGATCCATCTGTCTCAGCCTGGGCAGCACCTGTAGTATAACATAGGGCAGACAGAAGGTTATATGGGCTATGAGCATCGTCCAGAAACTTAGAGAGTTTGCAAGACCGAAAAGCCTGCCGGCAAAGACGAACATGAGCATAAGAGAAATACCTGTTATTATATCAGGGTTCGTCATAGGGATATCTGTCGCGGTGTTTAAAGCAGCTTTGAAAGCCTTATTTCTCAGCTTAAGTATTCCGACAGATGCGGCAGTACCCATGACAGTACTTATCACCATAGCACTCACAGCGAGAAGAAGCGTATTCCTGACGCTCTGGAGCGTAGGCTCATCGTGCAGGAGCTCTCTGTACCAGCGGAGAGAAAAGCCTGAGAAAACGGAAAGACTTTTCGCTTCGTTGAAAGAGAATACGAGAAGTATGGCGATGGGCGCAAAAAGGAAAATGAATATAAGGATCGTATAGATCCTGGAGGATGTTTTCATAATGTGCTGCCTCCTCCATAAACGCGGTTGTTGGTAAATCTCTTCATAAGAGCCATAACTGCAAGCAGAACGATCATCAGGATAAAGGAGATAGCGGCGGCGAAGTGGAGATTGTTCGCAACGAACTGACCTTCAATAGCATCGCCTATGAGGAAGAATTTACCGTTGCCGAGTTTTTGAGAAATATAGAAGGTGCTGACTGAGGGGATAAGGACCATGGTAATTCCGCTCAATACTCCGGGAAGGCTCAAAGGAATTATAACTCTTCTGAGGATGCCTGCGCTATTGCATCCGAGGTCCTTTGCCGCTTCGATCAGTTTGTCATCCATCTTGGCCATTATGGAATATATCGGGAGCACCATGTATGGCAGGTAGTCATATACCATTCCGATGACAACGGCGCTTTCAGTGCCTATGATATGGATCCGCCTAAGGCCTATAGCGGAAAGAAAGCTGTTAAGTATGCCTGTATCCTGAAGGATGGTCATCCAGGCATAAGTCCTTATAAGAAAGTTCATCCACATGGGGATCATGATAAGTATCATCATGATCTTCTGACTGCGCTCCTTTGCTCTGGACATGATATATGCGAGAGGATAACCGAGGAGCAGGCAGATTACTGTGCTTATGAAGGCAAGCTTAAGGCTGCGCCAGAAAATGAGCAGGTAAGTCCTTACTTCTGCACCTTCGACCTTGCTTTTTGCGGTGAAGAATCTTGAGATATTGTCGAAAGTGAAATTGAAGCTGTTATCCGTGAAAGCGTAGTATGCAACGAATATCAGAGGAACAACAATAAATAATGCAGCCCAGAGTGAATAAGGTGCGAGTGAGAGTTTTGTTGAAAGACTGCTCTTTTTGCTCATGATTCGTCACCTTCCTCTTCGGGAGGGATAGAGAGCTCGTCAAGTTCATTTGAGAAGGAGGAATAGTCGCCGAACATGCCGGAGTACTCGCTCTTCTTCATGATATGTATGGCATCCGGCTCAATGTAGAGCCCGATTTTTTCATCGACATCAACGAAATCAGTGGTCTGGATCATCCACTTGAAGCCAGCAATATCAACTATTACTTCATAATGAACGCCCATAAAGGTGACTGAGGTGACAGTTCCGGTCAGCATGCCTTCGCTTTCTTTTACGATGTCCACATCTTCGGGACGGATCACAACATCCACAGCTTCGCCGCGGCCAAAACCCTTGTCAACGCAAGTGAAGGTATGACCGGCAAAACGAACCTTGAGATCTTCGAGCATGACGCCGTCCAGTATATTGCTTTCACCGATGAAATCTGCCACGAAAGCATTTACCGGCTCGTTATAGACATCTACGGAGGTGCCGATCTGCTGGATCCGGCCTTCAGACATAACAACTATAGTATCGGACATGCTGAGAGCTTCTTCCTGATCATGTGTAACGAAAATGAAGGTGATCCCGGTGGCTTTCTGGATCTTTTTAAGCTCCTGCTGCATATCCTTTCTGAGCTTTAGGTCGAGAGCTCCGAGAGGTTCGTCGAGCAGCAGTACCTTGGGTTCGTTGACTAATGCCCTCGCAATGGCGACACGCTGCTGCTGGCCACCGGAAAGATTGCTCACGCGCCTTCTGGCAAAACCAGACAGCATAACGAGATCGAGCATGTCGTTAACTTTCTTTTCTATCTCTTCACGCGGCATCTTTTTAACGCGAAGCGGGAACGCCACATTTTCAAATACATTCAGATGGGGAAAGAGAGCATATTTCTGGAAAACGGTATTTACATGACGCTTGTGAGGAGGGACATCGTTTATTCTCTCTCCGAGAAAGATGACGTCGCCTTCATCCGGCTGATCAAATCCGCCAATCAGCCTGAGAGTGGTGGTTTTACCGCAGCCTGAGGGACCGAGCAGCGTGAGGAACTCATTATCATATATATCAAGACTGATGTTATCGAGAACCTTATTTCCGTCATAGGACTTGGAGATGTTTTTAAGTTCAATTATCTTCTTCATCTGCGGTACTCCGATCAAAAATAAAAGGATATGCTCATTCAGCATATCCCTTGTAAGTAAAATTATCGCTTATTTCCACTGAAAATGGAAACAGCGTTATACTATGGGTTTTAGAGTCTCTTAAAGCAAAGATGCTTACCTACTCTTATTGACCATTTCACAAGTTTTATGCCGTCCGGCACCGGTTATAAAGTAACCAACTTATAAAACTGAGCTTTTAACTCAATCAATAAGGCAACTCAAGTTGCCACCGCATTGCGGTTAATCGGCATTCGACCCGGCTGTCCGTGTGGCCTTGGCTCAAAGAGCGGTCGTATCATGCTTTGGATAGACCCTTATATATCCAATAGTCGACTTATTCTAACAGCATTCACATACAGTGTCAATAATAATCCGATTCTTCCGCGGCAACTTTTTCTTGTGAGTGCAGGTATAAAGTGGTATCTTATTAAACATAGATTTTAAAGGTGAGGCGAGTTTATGAAGATAGTAGTTTTAGGCGGCGGGATCAGCACTGAGAGACATGTTTCACTCGTTACGAGCACATCTGTCTGTAAAGCGCTGCGAAGTCTCGGCCACAAAGCAATATTTATCGATATGTTTTTTGGTCTCGAAAACTATGAAGGGGACATATCAGACATATTCGAAGCCGAAGACGGCCTCTGCGGCAATGTTGCCATTGAGACAGTAGCTCCTGATATTGAAAGCGTCATCAAATCCAGAAAGCTTGTTTCAAATTCAAGGATCGGCGACCGTGTGCTTGATGTCTGCGCCATGGCGGACTGTGTTTTCCTCGGTTTCCACGGGGCTGATGGGGAAGACGGCAAGATACAGGCTGTTCTTGACCTTTTGGGCATTCCTTTTACAGGTTCGGGTTATCTCGGCAGCGCTATGGCCATGAATAAATCAATGGCGAAAAAAATAATGGAATATGAAGGCATACTTACGCCATCCTGGAGTGAGATAGAGTATACTTCTGATGATATAGAAAGACTTGTCAGCACGCTTCCTTTGCCTTGCGTTGTTAAGGTGCCGGGAGGAGGGTCATCTATCGGAGTATTCCTTCCGGATACACAGGAGGAGCTTCGTGACGCGCTTGAAAATGCACTAGCTTTCGGCCGCAGTGTTATTATTGAAGAAAAGATCATAGGCAGGGAAATGACAGTTCCTGTTCTGGATAACAGATATCTCAGCCCTATAGAAATAATCCCTCCGGATGGAGCTAGCTTCGATTATGTTGCAAAGTATCAGTCCGGCACTAAGGGAGCGAGAGAGATATGTCCTGCTGATATTACCGACGAGGAAAAGAAGAAAATGGGTGAGGCAGCTCTTAAGCTCCACAAGGCTCTCGGACTTGCTGTATATTCCCGTACGGATTTCATCCTCGATGATTCGGGAAATGCCTGGTGCCTCGAGATAAACACGCTGCCCGGCATGACGCCAAACAGTCTTATCCCCAAGTCTGCTGCAGTGGAAGGCCTGAGTTATCCGGAGCTTTGCGGAAAGATTGTTGAGCTTTCCATAGCGGCTAGAAAAGGGAATTAACAATTAATTGATAATTGCACATAACGCTGTGATATATTGTTATCAATAATTCTTATTTGCAGGTGTTTTTATGAGAGAACGTATGGCAAGATTCATGGCGGGCAGAAATGGGAACGACAGACTAAACCTTTTTATACTCGTCCTTGGAATTGTATTTATCATCCTTGGCATAGTATTCAAAAAGACAGCGGCCGGACTCTTCAATATCCTTACTCTGGCGGCTCTCGTTATCGTATACTTCAGGATGTTTTCAAGGAACATAATGAAGAGACAGGCGGAGAATGCAAAGTATATGGAACTGAGGAACAAAGTTATTTCCAGGTTCAGAGTCCTCCGTGAAAGGTGGACGCAGAGGAACGATTACAAATTTTTCCGATGCCCTTCGTGCAGGACAGTTCTGAGAGTTCCCAGAGGCAGAGGCAAGATAATGATAGTCTGCAAAAAATGCGGAACAAGGTTCGAGGGACGCTCATAAATGTTCGGCAATCTCAAAGCGACAGAAAAGCAGCTTTCCGATGAGGAGATTAAAAAATATAAATCTTCCTACTGCGGACTGTGCAGATCCATAGGTCGCAGGCATGGTCTTATATCGCGAACTTCTTTAAGCTACGATCTCACTTTTCTAATAATCCTTCTTTCTTCTTTATATGATTGTGAAAGCAGTTCGGGAAATAACGGATGCATTTTACATCCTTTTTCAAAAAGGGAATGGTTTGAGAATGAATTCACTGACTATGCCGCGGATATAAACGTCGCCCTGGCGTATTTCAAAGCCTGTGACAACTGGAAGGATGACAGGAGCATTGTTTCCGCGTCTTATTCATCGCTGATAAAAAACGCATATTATGATGTATGTACTCTATATCCCGAAAAGATGAAAGCCATAAGCGATAATATGTCGGAGCTATCCGAGATTGAAAGGATCGGCGTGCCCAGACCGGATGCCGCATCTTCATGCTTTGGCAGTATCATGGCGGAAATACTTGCTTTCAAAGATGACAGATGGAGCGGCACCTTAAGAAGTGCGGGAATGGCACTCGGCAAATTCCTTTATATCATGGATGCTTGCATTGACCTTGAGGATGATGTGTCCAGGGGATCATATAATCCATTCAGAGACAGATGCGGCTCAGAAGGCAACAGGGAATATTTCTATGAGATACTGAAAATGTTTATGGGCGAATGCCTTGAATATATAGATATACTTCCGCTGGTAGAGGATATGGGAATAATCAGGAATATTCTTTGCTGCGGTGCCTGGAACAGCTTTTTCAGAAAGTATCCTTTACAGGAAGGTACGGATGATGTATCAGGATCCATATAGCGTTCTTGGCGTTTCAAGGGACGCCGATGACGAAGAGATCAAAAAAGCATATAGAGAACTGGCAAAGAAATATCATCCGGACAGAAATCCCGGAGATCAGGAAGCTGCTGATAAAATGAACGAGATAAACGTGGCCTATGATCAGATAAAGAGCGGCCAGGCTCAGCAGTTCACCGGCGCCGCTGCAGCGGAACAATCTCCGTACGGGGGCTACGGATGGCAGGATTTTTGGGGAAGCGCTTACGGCTCAGGTCAGACACAGCAACAGAACACCGAGAGAAATGAGTATACAGCTGCTGTTAATTATATAAGAAACGGGATGTATCAGGAGGCAGTAACGGCGCTGTCCGGTGTTCCTGAACCTGAGAGGAATGCAAGATGGTATTATCTTTACGCTGCTGCAAATATGTACAGCGGCAATAAAATAGCCGCCGTAGATGCGGCAAAAATGGCCGTTCATCTCGAACCGGGAAACTATGAGTATCAGAACCTTCTGTCTCAGCTCCAGAGTACAGGCGATTTCTACGAAAACTATACGAGAAACACAGTGCCGTATTTTTCGGCTCAGAGGCTGCTGTTTACACTGTGCCTTGCTAATGCCTGCCTCGGGCCTGTGTGCGGATACAGATGCTGTGTATGCTGAAAGAATAATAACAAAAAGACCTGAAAGGCTTCGAGCCTATCAGGTCTTAGTTTATTTGGCAGCATATCTGGCAGAGATAAGACCTTCCAGAGTAAGCTGAGAAAGAATATCTTCGTTGTATTTAAGATCTAGATCATCATATTCGGTAGACATTTCTTCGGAAAACATATCGCCATACCGGCTTTGAAATGCAAGCTCCATAGCATATGCCATCCATTTTTCATCTTTAGTCTCATTTACCGGAAGTCGAAGCACGACGGAAACAAAGTCGTCATCCTTGACCAAAGCTGCTTCATTATCCTTCAGTCTTTCAGCGCGCTCAGCGATCAAAGACGGTAGCATGGGATCTGCCGGAGAATAATAGATGATGGGTCCGGAAGGATCGAAGCTGAGATGATAGGAATCAAGAAGCATATAGTTTTCTTTAACGATTTCTGAGAAATCCTCTCCGCTTTTAAATCTTTTCAGATATTCCTCCGAGAGTTTCAAAAATGCCGATTTTTCATCAGCTGTAAAGTCCCTGTTCGTTTTTTCATCATAGAAGGGGAGAAATGTATAGCTTATCTTTCTCGTATTGTTTTCCATAAGCATAGAAAGCTCGTTCTCGCTTATTGCTTTTTTACCGCCGGGAGAATACTGAAGAACAAAATCATCATAATAGAGATCTGTATATAAATAATACAGGATAAGGTCGCTCAAACTGACTCCCAGAGCCGTATACATTGAGGTATCTTCGCTGTAAGCAGCATTCGCTTTTGAAGCAGCCTCCTGATAGTGGGAGCATTCTTTCAGTTCGCCGCCGCAGTTTTTATAATCGGCAGCAAGGAGACACACCCATTTGAATTCATTCTTTGCATATGTCTCGCAGAACTCTTTTGCATTAATTACTGTGCCATCCTCAAGGAGCACTTCCAGTTCTTGAACGTTTTCAGGCGCGACTTCATATTTGGCCATCACGTTTTCGAGCGCTTCATTCATGAAAAGAATGTATATGGAAGATGAAAACTCCGTACCGTCAAGTTCAGCAAGGGTCATGCCGGAAAAAACGGGCCTATTTTTATCTTCTGCCTCCGGTTCAACATGCGGAGGCGCAGAAGCGATATCAGAGATATATGTAACGGAATCTATACCGTCTTCCTCCTTTGCCGATCCGCATGCACACAGAAGGAGCAGAGCCAGCAGTATACAGATTATGCTTCTGAATTCAGCCATATTCATCATCCTTGAATAAAGTATTGATTTGATAAAAGCAATGTGATATATTGGATTCAGTCTTCAGGGCAAGGTGAAATTCCTTACCGGCGGTAATAGAGAGAATCTTAGTCCGCGAGCCGAAGGGCAGATCCGGTGCGATCCCGGAACCGACAGTATAGTCTGGATGAAAGAAGATCGTTTTTTGTTATCTTTGCCCGGATACGTCCGGGCTTTTTTTGTTGGAGGATTGCTATGGAAAATTTGAAATTTTTCTTGACATGTTTAGGTGTATTTGCAGCAATAGTAGTAATTGCAGCAATATTTGAAAAGCTGTTTTACAAAAACAGGAAAGCATTTCTAAGCACTCATTATATAAGTTATACTGCAATTTTTGCATGTATGGCAGGAATATTAATGTGTATAGAAATACCGCTTTTTTTTGCCCCTTCGTTTTATAAACTCGATATTAGTGAATTGCCAGTATTGATATGCACTTTCTATCTGGGACCTGTTTCAGGAGTTTTTTGTGAACTGCTGAAAGTAATGATCAAATTACTTCTAAAAGGCACATCTACAGCATTTGTAGGTGATTTCGCAAATTTTGCGGTAGGATGTTCTTTCATTCTGCCTGCAAGCTTCATATATCATGCAAAGCCAGGTAAACGTTCAGCTATTATTGGGATGATAGTGGGAACACTTGTAATGTCTGTGGTTGGCAGTGCTTTCAATGCTTTATATTTAATTCCAAAATTTGCACAGTTGTTTAAAATGCCAATAGATGTTATAATTGGTATGGGGACGGCAGTGAATAAGCATATCATTGATGTGTCGACACTTGTCCTTTTTGCAGTAGTACCTTTTAACCTTGTAAAAGGTTTTATTGTCTCATTACTTACAATTCTTCTTTATAAAAGAATCTCGCCTATACTTCATAAAGCAGACAACAAGAAAAAAGACCGCAATTCAAAGGTTCAGGAGGATTCGGTATGATAATCACCATCGGAAGACAGCACGGAACAAACGGGAAAACCATTGCCGTTGAGCTTTCCAAAAAGCTGGGCATACCATGCTACAGCAGAGAGATCGTTGACGAAGCTGCCAAAAACTCAAACTTTAGCAAGGAAGTACTCGATTCCTATGATG
>JAIKVS010000039.1 GCA_024685535.1 Oscillospiraceae bacterium
CTCTCCGCCCACGTTGTTTAGAGAGGCGTTCTTCGCCACGGCTTTACGCTCTATCGGAGCCTCCTTGCGGATCCTTACCGTGTAAAGACGTTTAACAGTCTCTTCGCGGATTCCGTGCACCATAGCCTCGAACATGTCGAAGCCTTCCTGTTTATAGGCGTCTATGGGCTTCACGGAGCCGTAGCCCCTGAGGCCTATGCCGCGCTTCAGCTCGGCCATCGCATCTATATGGTCCATCCAGTATTCGTCCACAACGCGAAGCATTATGACGCGCTCGAGCTCCCTCATCAGGGGAGTGCCTTCGGGACCTGGCCCGAAAGCGGCTTCTCTGGCGTCATACGCCTTGAAGGCGATCTCCTCCACGGCCTTGCTTATATTCGCTGTATCCGCCTGCTTGCCGAGGCTTTCGATCTTTATTAAGCCCTTGGGCATAAAGAGCTTCTCAAAGGGGGCGATCGCTGCATCGAGCTGCTGCTGGTTTTCCGCATAGCCTTCGGGCAACCCATCGGCCACGGTGGAGGAGACGAACTCGCTTATCATGCCGCGGATCTGATCTTCCAGATCCTCCCCGTCAAGCACCTTGCGGCGCTCGCCGTATATGATATTCCTCTGTTGGTTCATAACATCGTCAAACTCGAGAACGCTCTTCCTGGTCTGGAAGTTGCGGCTCTCAACAGTCTTTTGGGCTTGTTCGATGGCGTTGGAAAGGAGCTTGTGGTCGAGAGGAGTATCCTCGTCAACATTCAGCGCCTCCATCATGCCCATAATCCTCTCCGAGCCGAAGAGCCTCATTATATCGTCCGTGAGGGAGAGGTAAAAGCGGCTTTCACCCGGGTCTCCCTGACGGCCGGCACGGCCGCGGAGCTGGTTATCTATGCGGCGTGATTCATGGCGCTCTGTGCCGAGGATGAACAGGCCTCCGACAGCCTTTACTTTTTCGGCTTCGGCGTCTGTTACCTGCTTGTGGAAGGCAAGGCGCTCCCGGAAGAGCTTTCTCGCTTCGAGGATGGTCTCATCGTCGGAATCGGCGTAGCCTGTGGCCTCGGTGATGACAGCGTCGTCAAATCCTGCTTTCCGCAGGTCGCTCTTGGCGAGGTATTCCGCGTTGCCGCCCAGCATGATGTCGGTTCCACGTCCTGCCATATTGGTGGCTATGGTGACGGAGCCGAATTTTCCAGCCTGGGCAACTATCTCGGCTTCCTTTTCATGGTACTTTGCGTTTAGAACGGTATGCTGGATCCCTCTCTTCTTAAGAAGCGAGGAAATGTATTCGCTCTTTTCAATACTCACCGTACCCACCAGGACAGGCTGTCCCTTATCGTGGCAGCGGACTATCTGGTCGATTATTGCTCTGTTTTTTCCGTTTTCGTTTTTGAAGACCACATCCGGATCATCGAGCCTTATAACCGGCTTGTTTGTTGGGATCTCGATTATATCGAGCCTGTATATTGCCTCGAACTCTTCGCTTTCCGTGGCGGCGGTGCCGGTCATGCCGGAGAGCTTGTCGTAGAGGCGGAAGTAGTTCTGGAAGGTGATGGTGGCGAGGGTCTTGTTTTCCTTCTGAACATCCACGTGCTCCTTGGCTTCTATAGCCTGGTGGAGCCCCTCGGAGTATCTCCTGCCCAGCATGAGTCGCCCGGTGAACTCATCAACTATGATGATCTCGCCGTCCTTCACGATATAGTCTATATCGCGTTTCATAATGCCGTGGGCGCGGAGCGCCTGGTTTATGTGGTGGGAGAGGGTTGCGTTTTCCATATCGGCGAGATTTTCAAGGGAGAAATATCTCTCAGCCTTTGCTATGCCGCGTGCGGTAAGGGTGGCGGTCTTGGCCTTTTCGTCCACTATGTAGTCAGCGTCTATATCCTCGCTCTCTTCCTCTTTCTCATCCACGGAGGCGTAGACGAGTTTGCGAAGGCCGCATACGAAGTTATCCGCCTGACGGTAGAGATCGGTGCTCTCATCGCCCTGTCCGGAGATTATGAGAGGCGTCCTGGCCTCGTCTATGAGGATGGAGTCCACTTCATCAACTATGGCGAAAACATGCCCGCGCTGGACCATGTCCCTTTTGTAGAGAGCCATATTGTCTCTCAGGTAGTCAAAGCCCATCTCGTTGTTTGTGCCGTAGGTGATGTCGCAGGAATAGGCCTCGCGGCGCTCATCGGAGGTAAGTCCGTGCACTATCAGGCCGACGGACACTCCAAGGAAGCGGTGCACCTTGCCCATCCACTCGCTGTCGCGGCGGGCAAGGTAGTCGTTCACGGTGACTATATGAACGCCCTTGCCGGTCAAGGCGTTGAGGTAGGCCGGGAGCACAGCGACCAGGGTTTTGCCTTCACCGGTCTTCATCTCGGCTATACGGCCCTGATGGAGCACTATACCGCCTATAAGCTGCACGCGAAACGGCTTCATGCCCAGCACGCGCCAGGAGGCTTCTCTCGCCGTTGCAAAGGCTTCGGGGAGAATGTCATCCAGAGTCTCGCCGTTTGCTAGTCTCTCTTTAAACTCATCCGTCTTTGCTCTGAGCTGCTCATCGCTCATGGCGGAATATTCCTTATCCAGCCGCTCTATAGCATCGGCGATGGGATAAATCTTCTTAAGTTCCCTGTCGGAATAGCTTCCGAAAATTCTGTCTAAAAGACCCATTTTTCAATCCTTTATCTGTGAGTTAACTGTAAGTGTTCCTACTATAAAAATACGTGAAACAGAATAATTATAGCACTATTTGTTGAAACTGCAAGAAAAAAGAAGCCGATCGGGAAGGATCAGCTTCTTTTTACGGGTTTTTGTTATTTTCAGGGAATCATCCGGCGGCGTCCGGTTTCACAAGATGCATGTTCTTCGGAAGCCAGGCAAGCAGCAACGCCATCGAAAGAGCGACGGGGATCAGCATCATGAGGAACATGTTGGCGCAGCCAATAAGATCCACCAGTGCCCCGCATATCACAGGACCGATAAGATCACCTATATCAAGGCCTATGAAGGACGTTGTGCTGGCAGCGCCCCTGAGGTCTGCAGGAGCAACCTTCATGCAAAGCGCCTGAGCCGAAGCGAATGCCGTACCATAGCCCAGAGCATTGAGAACAGATACCAGCATCAGCTGCCAGGTGTTGCTGCAGAAAGCCGTTAGAACGAGGGAGAGAGCAAAGAAAACATAGGACGGAATGAGCGGAAAGTGCAGGCCTTTCTTATCTGCAAGTGCACCGATCAAAGGACGCGAGATTATCATTACGGCAGCGTTGACATAGTAATATGCCGACATTCCGGGAATGTTCCTGTCAGATATGAATATTATGAGAAAGGTATAAAGGCCGCCTCTCACAAGTCCCGCCAGCATCACGAGCACAGCCGGCACAATGGATTCTTTGCAGACCATACCGCGGAGGCTGAAACGGATCTTCGTCCCGGGGATATAATTGTTATCCAACAGCACGGACATTGCAAAGGCAATGAGAAGAAGGATGACAGGCGCCATAAAAGCGTATGTATAGCCAAATTTCTCCTGTATTGTAATGCCGAGGCCCGGACCCAGTGCACCTGCGAGCACTCCGCCGATGCCATAGAGTGAAAGGCCGGAGGCCATCTTCTCAAGAGGCAGGGCATCGGTCGCCATGGCGAGAGCAAGGGCAGAGATGCAGCCCTGACCGAGGCCCTGAAGCAGTCTGCAAATAACTATCACCGGCAGCGGAGGAGTGAAGGCATAGCCCCCGTAAGCAACGATGAGGATCACGAGCATTATAATATACAGCTTCTTTTTGTCCCATCCGTCTATAAGAGGACCGGAGACAGGCCTGAAACCGAGCGCCGTGAAGGAAAAAAGTGATATGATAAAACCTATAAGGGTGCTCGTCAGTCCGATCATGTTGAGGTATTTCGGCAGCAGGTTGGAAGTCAGGCTGTGGCCGAAATTGATTATAAATGCGGATATGAAAAGGATAATGAAGTTTCTGGTCCAGACGGTGATTTTTTTCTCTTTCATACGGCTCTCCGGAATTATTTTACTATCTGTCAAAAGTATATACGAAAAAAATCGCAAAAGCAACAGAAATTATATGATGTTCATATGATTCAAGTGCTCAATGGCCGCTTGTGCGGAAGAAAAAATGATGCTAATATATGATCAATAATAATTGAAGGGACTTGAAACAGCCGCATCTGCGAACCCGGAGGAGATACCATGGACAGGATCAAAAACCACGCTCATTACAAACGCCAGTGGGCTCTTATCCATCCTCTCGGAGAGCTGATAGCAAGGCTGTTCATGCATTTCAGGGCAAAAAGAGAGACTGTTCCGGGCCCGTTTCTGCTCCTTAGCAACCACCTTACCGATCAGGACCCGATACTTGTCGGAAGCGCTTTCAGGCAGCAGATGTATTTCGTGGCCAGCGAGCATATAATGAGAAAGGGCTTCGTATCGAAGCTGCTGGAATTTATCTTTTCGCCTATCACAAGGCAGAAGGGCGGCAACGCCGCGAGCACCGTAAAGGGCATTATCCGCACACTGCGTGCAGGCTGCAATGTGGCGCTGTTTCCGGAAGGCAACAGGACCTGGGACGGCATAACCGGTCCCA
This sequence comes from Oscillospiraceae bacterium, assembly GCA_024685535.1. Lineage (GTDB taxonomy): Bacteria > Bacillota > Clostridia > Oscillospirales > Oscillospiraceae > Limivicinus. Next base: position 4,572 of record JAIKVS010000039.1, read on the forward strand.
TCCCGCCGGCCACTGCGAAAATGGCCAGAAGCTCCGGCGCTTATCTCGTGACCTACAGGATGAAGGGCGGATATTTCACGAGTCCCAGATGGGGCGGCAGCGGGATAAGAAAAGGACGCATGACGGGGAGCGTAGTCGGCGTGTATTCCCCGGAGCAGCTCAAGGCCATGAGCTCCGACGAGGTATATGATACCATATGCAGGGACCTCTACGAGAACGCCTGGGAGACGCAGAAGGCAGACCCCGTCAGCTACAGAGGAAAGGATCCCGCAGAGCATCTGGAGACCTTCCTTTTTGCCTGCCCGGAATGCGGCGGACTGCACTGCCTCAAAAGCAGAGGCGACAGGATAAAGTGCACAAAGTGCGGCGCTTCCTCGAAATATCTCGACACTGGGATGCTTGATGGCGATTTCCGCTTCAAAACGCTGCTGGAATGGTCGCGCTGGCAGGATGAGAAGCTGGATGGCATTATCGCCTCCTGCGGCGATGAAGCGCTTTTCAGCGATGATGAAGTGGAAATGCTTGAAGTCAGCATGGCAAAGACCGGGGAAAAGCTCGGCAGCGGCAGGCTGAGCCTATTTAAGGACAGGCTTGAGCTTCCCGGAGGGATAGTGCTCCCGGGAAGCGAGATCTCCGGAATCGCCATCCGCGGAGCAAACTCGTGCTTTATCGGCACGGGAGACGGGAGAGTTTACCAACTTAACCCGAAAGCTGACTGCTGCATGCAGAAATATGTTATGGCGTGCAGGAAACTCGGATATATAGATATCGCTGTTTGAACAGCATGATATAGTGGAGATGGAAAAGATGAACAGACTGGGATTCGACAATCAGAAGTACGTTACGATGCAGTCCGAAAAGATCAGAGAGAGGATCTCCCGCTTCGGCGGCAAACTCTATCTGGAGTTCGGCGGCAAGCTTTTCGACGATTACCATGCTGCAAGGGTGCTGCCGGGCTTTGAGCCGGACAGTAAGGTAAAAATGCTGCTGCAGGTGAAGGACGTTGCGGAGATAGTTATAGCCATCTCTGCGGACGACATCGAGCGAAGCAAACGCAGGGGAGATCTCGGCCTCACGTATGATGATGATACTCTAAGACTCATCGATGCTTTCCGGGGCATAGGGCTCTACGTCGGAAGCGTTGTGATAACTCACTACAGAGGGCAGCAGGTGGCTGACCAGTTCGCAAAGAGGCTGGCAAGTCTCGGCGTGAAGGCCTACAGGCACTATATAATCCCCGAGTATCCCTCGAATGTGCCGCTGATCGTTTCGGACGAAGGCTTCGGCAAGAACGACTACATTGAGACCGAGAGAGAACTTGTTGTCGTAACGGCGCCGGGACCTGGCAGCGGCAAGATGGCCACCTGCCTCAGTCAGCTCTATCATGAGCATAAAAGAGGCATCAAGGCGGGCTATGCAAAGTTCGAGACATTCCCTATATGGAATCTGCCGCTCAAGCACCCTGTTAACCTCGCCTATGAAGCGGCCACCGCCGACCTTGACGACGTCAATATGATAGACCCGTTCCATCTCGAAGCGTACGGCGAGACTACTGTTAACTATAACCGCGATGTGGAGATATTCCCGGTTCTGGAGGCTATCTTCCGCCAGATCTATGGCGAGAGCCCCTACAAGAGCCCCACCGACATGGGAGTTAACATGGCGGGCAACTGCATCATCGATGACGAGGTCTGCAGAAAAGCGTCTCAGGCTGAAATAATAAGAAGATATTTCAATGCCGAGTGTATGGTCAGAAGAGGTCTTTCCGCCGATAACAGCGAAGTGCGCAAGATAGAGCTCATCATGAACTCCCTCGGCATAACTCCGGAGGACAGGCCGGTGGTGCCGGCTGCTCTGAAGAGAGCCGAAGAGACCGAAGGCCCGGCAGTTGCCATAGAGCTGGCGGACGGCAAGGTGATAACCGGGAAAAACACATCCCTGCTCGGAGCATCCTCCGCCTGCCTTCTCAATGCCCTTAAATACCTTGCAGGCATAGAGAAATCCCGTCTGCTCATCCCGCCAAATATCATAGAGCCTATCCAGCACCTGAAAGTGGAGCACCTCGGCAACAGAAACCCGAGGCTTCATACTGACGAGTTGCTCATAGCACTCTCCATCTGTGCAGTGACGGACCCCCTCGCAGGAGACGCGATAGACCAGCTCTACAGGCTCAAAGGCTGCGACGCGCATTCTTCCGTTATACTCTCCCATGTTGACGAGGATCTTTTCAAAAAGCTGGGGGTGAACATCTCCTGCCAGCCGCGCTATCAGGTGAAGAAGCTGTTCCACAAGTAACATCAGGCACAAGTAACATCAGGCAGAATAAAGAAACAGCAGCAGCGATATAACTGCTGCTGTTTATCTTTTATACTGACAAGGCTACGGTATCCAGATATATTTTGTATGGATGGCATATACATTATTTTATTGAAAACACACCCTTCTGATGGTAAAATAATACAGTTAAAATTGGCTTATTGTATTCTTATGCATATCAAAGCTGAAATCCTTTTCACAGGTGGATCATAAATGAAAAAAGCAAAGACCCTCATCGCGATACTGCTTGCAGCACTGATGCTCTGCGGCTGCGCTGCGCCTGCCCAGTTTGCAGAAGCCGGCGGCAACGCGTTGGGATCCGTAAAGGATTCTGTTGCCTCGTTCAGTTCCTGGGTAGAGAAGAAGACGGACAAGCTGGAGTCTTTTCTGCACAAAAAGGGCGATGAGAGCAATCAAATATTCGATACGGTACAGGATTTCTTCGAGGATAAGCTCGATGATCTGAACAACGCTCTCGGCGGCAATTCCGAAGATGCGCATGAAGGACCTGAAGGCAACGGACTCAGCCGCGAGGAAATGCAGGCTATAAGGGACGGGGCCATAGTTCATTTTTCCGAGATGGAATATATCCGTCCGGATACGGACAAAATGGCGGACGATGTGGACGCGCTTAAGGAAGCGCTGAAAACCGGCACCCTGAGCCTCGAGGAGATAGAAGAGTACCTTGACGTGATATACGATGACTTCTTCGATTTTCGCTCGATGAACAACCTTGCCAACGTCCGCAGCTGTCTGGATACGCTCGATGAGTATTATTCGGCGGAGTATAACTGGTGCAGCGAGCAAAGCGCCGTTGTTGAAGATCTCATGGATGAGATGTACTTTGCCTGCGGCGGTTCAGAATACGCGAAGGACCTTGAAGACGACTATTTCTGGGAGGGCTTTGCCGAGGAATATGCCGATGAGGCCGATTCCATGTATACCCCGGAGCTCGTTGAGATGATGCAGCAGGAGGCCGATCTTGTATCGGAGTACCGCGAGATAATGGCTGACCCCGTCATAATATTCGACGGGCAGGAGGTGCATGTTTTCGAGGGACTCGATGCAGCAAAGGATGCAAGGACCTACTACGGAATCCTTTTCGGATATCTGGATAAATACAATCCGCTTGTTTCCGATCTTTTCATAAGGCTCGTAAAGCTGAGAAACAGCATGGCAAAAGAAGCCGGCTACTCAAGCTTCGAGGAGATGCAGTTTGATTACTACTTCGAGCGTGACTACACCCCGGAGCAGGCGGGAGAATATATAGAGAACGTAAAGAAATACGTAGTTCCGCTTGCTGAGGAGCTGGATCAGAAATATTCTTATGCAGATCTGCAGCTTCCGGAAGTTTCCGAGAGCAGGCTCAGAGAAGTGCTTCAGACGGTTTCGTATGAGCTGGGCGGTTATGTCGAAGAGGCATATGAGTTCATGATGAAGTATGACCTCTGCGACCTTTCAAAGAGCTATACGAAGACCACCATGTCCTTCATGACCTATTTCGATAAGTTTGAAGCACCGTTCCTGCTTATCTCGGCCAAAGGGAACTCTGAAGACGTGCTTACAGCGGTGCACGAGTTCGGCCATTACAGCGACGGCTACACCACTTTCAATGCTGACGAGACCATAGATCTTGCCGAAGTGTATTCCCAGGCGCTGGAATATCTCGCCATTGACATGCTTGGTAACGTTCTGCCCCAAAAGACAGTGAAGAATATACTGCTCAGCAAGATCCTGGATTCCGCCTCGCTTTATACCCAGCAGGCTTCCTTCGCGCAGTTCGAGAAGGAGATCTATGCTCTGCCGGAGGATGACCTTACAGCCGGAGTTATTAACGACATATCCCTGAGGCTCTCGAAGGAGTTCGGCTACTGTATGGATGGCTTCGAAAGCTATTACGCCCGCAGCTGGATAGATATAAACCACTTCTTCGAGGCGCCGTTCTATGTCATATCCTACCCGGTATCAAACGACGTGGCGCTGCAGATATATGGCCTTGAGCATGAAAGCGAAGGCGCAGGCAGGGCGAAATACCTCGAGATGCTGGAGCATGAAAGCGGCGATCTTCTTGAGACAGTGGAGCAGTACGGCCTTGCAAGCCCCTTTGAGGAGGACAGCGTCAAAAACTCTGCGGAGCTCATAAGGGATATAGTTAAGAAATATGAGGGAATGTGATATTGTTATTTAATTGACAATATCTGTATGATGGATTAAAATACCACAGGTCGTGATTTCGGAGCGGATATGGCAGCATCATCGGATAAAAACGCATACGGCAAATACCAGTCGGTGATAATTTCCGCTCTGTCGCAGGAGAAGGCTGCGGAAAGAGCGAGGGAGCTCGCCGCAGGCATACTCTGCACCGGGGATGGGAAAAGACCCTGCGGGAAATGCGCTTCCTGCGGCAAAATCGCAAGGAATACGCATCCCGACCTGATATTAGTAAGCCGGCTTCCTGACAGCAAGGGGAATCTGAAGCGGGACATCACCGTGGATCAGATAAGAGAAGTATCCGCAGACGCATACATTCTCCCCAATGAAGCGGACAGGAAGGTATATATAATCAACGAAGCGGAAAAGATGAATCTGAGTGCGCAAAACGCGTCGCTCAAGCTTCTGGAGGAGCCGCCCAACGGTGCAGTGCTCCTGCTTTGCACCGACAACCCCTCTGCACTGCTGCCGACTGTGCGCTCAAGGTGCACGGAGATAAATGTAAACGGGGAGCGGGAAGACGGCAGAGGCGAGGCTGAGGAACTGGCCGAAAGCTATCTGAAGATGGTTGCGGCTCAGGACAGAGCGGAGCTGGTGGCCTTCAGCTTTAAAAACGAGGGTATCGCCGGCGACGCATTTCTTGATTTCATTTACAGTGTGAGGGAAATGGTAACGGACATGCTCTGCGGACGCAGAGATAACATGAAAATGGACCATGCCATGCTCACAGCTCTTGCGGAGCTTGCTGAAAAGTGCATTCGCTACAGAAAGGCAAACGTCAGCATCAAGATGCTGCTGGGCACTCTGGCGGCCGGAGCCCCGCGAAAAACAGAGAACAATTAGAATGAGGTTTTATTTTGACTGAAGTTATAAGTGTAAAATTCAAAAACAAGGGAAAGAGCTACTATTTCGACCCGAACGGGCTGGACGTCCGCGAAGGCGGTAAGGTAGTAGTAGAGACAGCCAAGGGCCTTGAGCTTGCCGACTGCGTAAGGGGAAGGCATGCCGTGGAGGATACATCCGTGATCCAGCCGCTGAGACCTGTCGTGAGGATCGCCACACAGGACGATCTGAGAGTGGCCGAGATAAACAAAAGCCGTGAAAAAGAGGCCTTTGAGATATGCCAGAAGCAGATAGAAAAGCACGGACTCGACATGAAGCTGGTGGATGTTGAGTGCAATTTTGAGGGCAACAAGACTACCTTCTTCTTCACTGCTGAAGACAGGGTCGATTTCAGGGAGCTTGTGAAGGACCTGGCGGGAATCTTCCGCAACAGGATAGAGCTCAGGCAGATCGGCGTTCGCGATGAGGCAAAGCTTATGGGCGGCATAGGCATCTGCGGAAGACCATACTGCTGCCACCAGTTCATGGAGGAATTTGCCCCTGTATCAACGAAGATGGCCAAGGTGCAGTCCCTGTCCCTCAACCCCACCAAGATATGCGGCAGCTGCGGAAGACTGATGTGCTGCCTCAGATATGAGCAGGAAGCATACGAGGAACTGGTTAAGAACGTTCCAAAGCAGGGAGCCTTCGTTGAAACCAAGGACGGCTACGGAACAGCTGTTCAGGTGAATCTCCTGAGGCAGACAGTTAAAGTGAAGCTCGATGGCGAGAGCGGCGATTCCCTGCATATCTACAAGCCTAATGAACTTGCAGCGGTACCGGGCGGAAGGCCGAGAGACGGCTCCGAGCCGCCACATGTGCTGAACTATGTGCCTGTTCCCGAGGAGCCTGAGGCAGAACCGGAGAACGAGTGGGTGGATCTTATTGCAGATCCTGTCCCCTCAGAGCCGGAGCAGTCCGCCGAGGATCCTGCGGAGACTTCCGAGGATGAAGCGCCGAAAGTTTCCAGACGCAGCAACAGACACGGCAGGAGACCGGGAAACAGAAGAAATCCGGCGCCTGCGGCAAAGGAGACAGTAAAAGAAGCTCCTGCGGAGCCGGAGAAGAAGCACGAGGTGCGTCACGTGAGACTGAGGGCTGAAGACACCGGTATGAAGACCGGCCGCGAGATGGACAGAAAGCCCGAATCCATAAAGCCCCCCGTATTCAACGGACAGCCTAAAAAGGACAAGCCTCCTCAGACTGCGGCACCGAAAGAAAACGGAGCCGGGGAACAGGCCAAAAAGGAAACAGTAAAACCCAGGAAGAAACGCCGCTATTACTACGGGAAAAAGAAAAACAGCGGCGGCAACGCCTGATAAAGCGACCCCAAACCTTATATCCTTAAGAAAGGAGTGAGTCGATGTCATTTGAAGCAGTATCCCTTATTACAGAAGCCGAATCCGGAGCAAAGGCGCTGATCGCCGAGGCAGAGGCCACGGCGAAGCAGATGCTCTCAGATGCAGAGAACGACGGACGCGCCGCGATGACCGCCGCCGCAGAGAAGGCGGAGCGGGAGCTGACAGAGCTGAAAAAGCAGGCCGGCAGCAAAGCTGTTGAACTGGCCGGAAAGCTTTCAGAAAACACTGAAAACAGCAAAGCTGAGCTGCGCGCCAGAGCGGAGAAGCAGATAGAGAAGGCTGCGGATCTGGTCGTTGAAAGGATAGTGAACGGCTGATGGCAATACTGAAAATGAAACATCTCAGGCTCATGCTGATGAAAGATCAGAAGGATGAGCTGCTGAGAAAACTGATCAGACTCGGCTGTGTGCAGTTCAACGAGATCAGAGATCCCGAGGAGCATCCGGAATATGCCGGAACGCTTTCCAGACTCACCACTTCGCTCACGGGCTGCCGAAACAAACAGGCAACTTTGAACTCCGCCATAGCGATAATCGACAGGTACGTGCCCGAGAAAAGTCCGCTTCTCTCCGCAAAGACGGAGGTCTCAGCGGACATCCTGCTGGATGACGCAGGCATAGAGACCGCTCTAAACAGAGCAGAGCAGATCATCGCAGCGGATGACAGGGCAAAGAGGATAAGCTCAGAGGAAAGCCGCCAGAGAGGCCTCATCGAGGCACTCACACCGTGGCTCGGACTGGATCTGAGACTCGAAAAGCCATGGACGGAGAGAAGCCAGTGCATACTTGGCACTATCCAGGCGAAGACAGACATTGCCCAGCTTAACGAAGCCCTTGAGGAGTATACCGAGGAGGCTGAGGCCTTCGAAGTGAACTCCGACAAGAACAGGCGTTATGTCGTTGTTGTGTTCATGAAGGACCAGCTGGCGTCAGTACAGGAGTGCCTGAGAAGCACAGGATTCAATACTGTGGTCTTCAATGAGCAGAAGGGTACGCCGAAGGACTGCATAAACCTTGCAAAGGCCGAGCTCAATTCCCTGAATAAGGAAAAGAACGAATGCTTTGACGTGATAGCGCAGAATGCTGAATTCCGCAAGGAGCTCAAGCTTGCATCCGACAAGATGGATGCGAGGATAGCTATGGCTCAGGCGGAGGAGACTCTGCTTTCGACGGACAATGTCCTTCTCATGGAGGGCTGGGTGCCGGAGGAGAGCGAGAAGAAGCTCGATGCCGTGCTGTCCGGGTTCGACTGCGCCTGGGAGACCGAGAAGCCGAAGAAGGCCGAGTACCCCGAGGTGCCGGTGAAGCTGAAGAACAACTTCCTCACCAACGGCCTGAACATGGTAACAAACATGTACAGCCTGCCGCAGTACGGCACGGTTGACCCGAACCCGCTGATGGCGCCTTTCTTCATTCTGTTCTACGGACTGATGATGGCGGATATGGGCTACGGGCTGATTATGATAATTGCGGCGATAGTGGCAAAGGCGAAGATGAAGCCCAGAGACGGAGCTCTCACCTTCACTCAGCTGCTCTTCTGGGGCGGCATAGCCACATTCGTAATGGGCGCTCTCACAGGTGCTTTCTTCAGCGACATACCCTACCAGATAGTGCATCTTCTGAATCCGGAAAGTACATGGAAAGGACTGCCGTACCTGTTCTCACCTGTGCATAACAGCGAAATGGTGCTCTATGGTTCTCTTGCTCTCGGTCTGCTGCACCTCAATGCCGGCATGATCGTAAACTTCGTAATGAAGAAGAGAGAGGGCAGACTTGCCGATGCTATCTGGGAAGAAGGCTCGCTTTGGGTGCTCCTCATCGGCGGCATACTGGCGGTGCTGAAGATAGGCAATATTGCGGGCATTCCGGTCGTGCTGATAATAGGGATCGTAATGCTCCTGTTCGGCGCCGGAAGAAATGCGAAGGGCTTCGGCAAGGTAACCGCTGCGTTCGGCTGCATATACAACACTGCGACCGGCTGGTTCGGAGACGTGCTGAGCTACTCGCGTATCATGGCGCTGATGCTTGCGGGCGGAGTCGTCGGTCAGGTGTTCAACACGGTGGCCACGATGCCTGCGCAAAACAGCGGCATAAACGTTATAAGTGTTATCGCGTTCATCCTTATATTCGTTCTTGGCCATGCCATGAACTTTGGCCTCAACCTTCTGGGCTGCTATGTGCACGACCTGAGACTGCAGTGCCTTGAGTTCTTCGGCAAGTTCTACCAGGACGGCGGAAAACCGTTTGAACCGCTCAAGTTCGGCGGAAAATACGTAAGAGCAAAAGAAAACTGATATTAACCTGTTTAAACTTTTGATTTTTAAATAATTTGGAGGATATCACTATGGAATTTCTGAACACTATCGGCGGCGGCGCACTTGCACTTCTCGGTGCGGCACTGGCAGCGGCACTCGCCTGCGTTGGCTCTGCAAAGGGCACGGGCATTACCGGTGAAGCCGGTGCGGGACTCGTTTCCGAAGATCCCAGCAAATCCGGTAAAGTAATGATCCTGCAGGTCATCCCCGGCACCCAGGGCCTCTACGGCTTCGTTATCTTCTTCCTTGCTTATCTCAAGGTCAACGGAAGCATAGCAAGCATCAGTGTTGCCCAGGGACTTCAGATCGTATCCGCCTGCCTTCCCATCGCAATCGGCGGACTTCTTTCCGCAATCGCACAGGGCAAGGTCGCAGCGGCGTCCATCAACATTCTTGCAAAGAAGCCCGATGACTGGTCAAAGGGCATGATCATGTGCATAGTCGTTGAATTCTATGCCATCCTTTGCCTGCTTGCATCATTCCTGATGCTCAATGCCATAGTTCTTTGATTTTTTCGTTTAGGAGACCGATATGAAAGGCACTGAAAAAATAATCGCGCATATTCGCTCTGACGCTCAGGTACAGGCAGACGCGATACTTGCTCAGGCAGAGCAGCAGTGCGCAGCGATAAGGGCGGATTTCGACCGCAAAGCTAAGGAGCTTTACGGCGAGAAGATCCGCGCCGGAGTCAGGGACTGTGAAGACAAAAACGAAAGCATAGACCGCATAGCCAGGATGGAAGCCCGCAAGGGTATGCTCGCGGTGAAACAGGAGATGGTGGCAGAGTGCTTTGACAGAGCCCGCGACAAGATCACCGGCATGCCGGACGATCTGTATGTGGACTTCCTTGCAAAGCTTGCCTGCAGCTCCTCCGTAACCGGAGACGAGCAGATAGTCCTCAATGCCCGCGACAGGGAGAGAGTAGGCGTGAAGACCGTTGAAGAGGCCAACGCCCTGCTTAAGATGGCCGGCAAAAAGCACGGCCTCACCCTTGCGGATGAATGCGGCGACTTTGCCGGCGGACTGATCCTCAAAAGAGGCAATATCGAGGATAACTGCACGGTGGAACTGCTTATAGATCTTTGCCGCGGCGAGATGTCTTCTAAAGTTGCTCAGGTCCTCTTCGGCTGATACGGCAGGAGGTCTTTAAATTGAGTGTAACTAAGGAAGATTATCTGTGCCTGTCAGCGATACTCAGAGCGAGAGAGCCGAAAATGCTCTCGGACGACAGGGCTGAGCGCATGGTGGAGGCTGAGGGCTTCGAAGAAGCGGCCAGACTCCTCTCGGAATGCGGTTACCCGGATTTCACCGGAATGAATGCCGCCGGGATAGACCGTGCCCTCTCGGAGCACAGAGCCGGAATATTCAGTGAGACAGAGCGGCTTTCGCCCGAAACTGAATATGTGGATGTGTTCAGGATCAGATATGACTACCATAACGCCAAGGCCATAATAAAGGCTGCGGCTATGGATACAGATCCAGCGCATCTTCTGAGCTCTTCGGGAAGGTTCCCTCCGGATAAGCTCCTCGAGGATATAAACGAGGAGAAACTGAGTTATTATCCTCCGGTATTCGGTGCGGCAGTCATGGAGGCTAAATCTGAGCTTGCAAAAAGCGGCAACCCCCAGGTATCGGACTTTGTTCTGGACCGGGTGTATTTCGCCGAGCTTACGCAGCTTGCCGGGAAAAAAGACAATGCCTTCTTCACCGGCTATGTGAAGGTTCTGATAGATGCTGCGAATCTCAAGAGTGCAGTAAGGACGCTTCGCATGGGCAAGAGTGCGCTGTTTCTTGAGAACGCTCTCATTCCGGGAGGAAGCTGCGACGTATCAAGGATACTCGCGGCGAAGGATGCCGACGAGGTGGCCTCGTTTTTCGCTCAGGGACCGCTTTCAGCAGCGGCAGCACTGGCGTCCGAGGCAGTGTCCGGCAATGCTATGACGGCCTTTGAGAAAGCCTGCGACAACGCCGTGAATGAATACCTGAAGAAGGCGAAGTTCGTCAGCTACGGCCCCGAGACGGTGGTGACCTACCTTGCCGCCGTTGAAAACGAGATCACCGCCGCAAGGATGATAATGACAGGCAAGCTGTCCAAAATCGATGCGGGAGTGATCAAAGAAAGGCTGCGTGATATGTATGCTTAAGATCGCTGTTATAGGCGGAGCGGAGACCGTTATGGGCTTCAAGGCCCTCGGCCTCGAGACTTATCCCGCCGCCGATCCCTCCGAGGCCTCCAAGATACTCAGACGCCTCACAAGGGACAATGACGACTACGCCATAATCTATATTGAAGAGAACCTTGCCGAAAAGCTTCAGCATGAAATAGACAGATTCAAAGACAGACCGACTCCCGCAGTGATCCTCATCCCGGGAAGAGAGGGCTCCATCGGGCTCGGAAAGCAGGCGCTGATGTCAGCGGTGGAACGCGCGGTCGGCACCAATATTCTCGGAGACTAATGAAAGAAGGAACGTAAATGAGCGGAACTATAACAAAAGTATCTGGCCCGCTTGTCGTGGCGGAAGGCCTTGCTGACGCGAACGTATCAGACGTTGTTCGTGTCGGTGAGCGTCATCTTATAGGCGAGATCCTGAACATGACAGGCGACAGCGCGTCCATTCAGGTTTACGAAGAAACTTCCGGCCTCGGACCCGGAGCGGAAGTTATAACGACCGGTATGCCCCTCTCCGTTGAGCTCGGACCCGGCATGCTGAACAATATCTACGACGGTATCCAGCGTCCGCTGCCCGAGATGAGAGCAGCTGCCGGAGACTGCATCACCAGAGGCATAGATGTGCCCTCACTGAACCGTGAGAACAAATGGGACTTTGTTCCCGTTGCCAAGCCAGGCGACAAGGTCGTCCCCGGTGACGTTCTCGGCACCGTTCAGGAGACCAGTGCTATCCTCCACAAGATAATGGTACCGGTTGGAGTGTCCGGTGAAGTCGTATCGGTGGAATCCGGCGAATTTACTGTGACTGATGTCATCGCGGTAGTGAAGGACGACAAGGGCGTTGATCACGACCTTACCATGATGCAGCGCTGGCCTGTCCGTATAGGCAGACCCTATAAGAGAAAATTCGTCCCGAGCCGTCCGATGAACTCAGGACAGAGGATCATCGATACGATGTTCCCCATAGCCAAGGGCGGCACCGCCGCCGTTCCCGGACCTTTCGGATCCGGAAAAACTGTTGTCCAGCACCAGCTTGCAAAGTGGTCCGATGTGGACATAGTCGTTTATATAGGCTGCGGCGAACGCGGCAACGAGATGACCGACGTTCTCATGGAGTTCCCTGAGCTGAACGACCCGCGAAACGGCGAGCCCCTCATGAAGAGGACCGTGCTCATAGCCAATACCTCGGATATGCCTGTTGCAGCCCGTGAAGCTTCCATCTATACCGGCATCACCATCGCCGAGTATTTCCGCGACATGGGATATGACGTTGCAGTTCTGGCAGACTCCACATCCCGCTGGGCAGAGGCTCTGCGTGAGATGTCCGGCCGTCTCGAAGAGATGCCCGGTGAAGAAGGATATCCCGCATACCTCGCCTCCCGTCTGGCTCAGTTCTATGAAAGAGCCGGATGCGTTGAGTGCCTCGGGTCTGACGAGCGAAGCGGTTCAGTAACCGCCATCGGCGCAGTTTCCCCTCCGGGCGGCGATATCTCCGAGCCTGTTTCCCAGGCAACGATGAGAATAGTCAAGGTGTTCTGGGCTCTGGATTCTTCCCTTGCCTATGCAAGACACTTCCCGGCAATCAACTGGCTCACCTCCTACTCGCTCTATCTCGATACCCTCAAGAGCTGGTACACCGAGCAGTTCGGTGAGAAATACATGGCCAACCGTACCAGGGCGATGCAGATACTCCAGGAGGAGAGCGAACTTCAGGAGATCGTCCGTCTCGTCGGACAGGACGCCCTCTCCGCTTCCGACCGTCTCACAATGGAGACCGCAAAGATGGTAAGAGAGGACTTCCTGCAGCAGAACGCTTTCGTGGATGAAGATGCATATTCATCATACGCAAAGCAATTCATACTGATGGACCTCGTTCTCCACTACGATGTGCTCTGCCGCGAGGCACTTACCAAGGGCACGGATCTCAATAAACTCTTCGTGATCCCCGCCCGTGAGAAGATAGGCAGAGCCAAGATGGCAGACCCCAAGGCCTTCGAGGAAATTTACGACGCGATCGACAAAGAGATGCAGGAAGAGATAGCGCAGGTAGTTGCCGGAGGTGAAGAGGAATGATAAAGGAATATAAAACCATAAGAGAGATCGCAAGCCCGCTGATGGTCGTTGAGAACGTTGAGGGCGTGACCTACGACGAGCTTGGCGAAATAGAGCTCCCAAACGGCGATGTTCGCCGCTGCAAGGTGCTCGAGGTCGAAGGCAGCAGAGCTGTCGTCCAGCTGTTTGAATCCGCCCAGGGAATAAACCTTGCCGAGTCAAAGGTTCGTTTCCTCGGCAAGCCTCAGGAGCTCGCAGTCTCCGAAGATATGCTGGGCAGAGTTTTCAACGGAATGGGCATGCCGATAGACGGCGGCCCGGAGATACTGGCCGATGCCCATATGGACATCAACGGTCTGCCGATGAACCCTGCAGCCCGCGCATATCCGGCTGAGTTTATCCAGACGGGTGTTTCCACCATCGACGGACTGAACACTCTCGTCCGCGGCCAGAAGCTCCCGATATTCTCCGGTTCCGGCCTTCCTCATGCTGCCCTTGCCGCTCAGATCGCCCGTCAGGCGAGAGTTCTCGGCGATGACGAGACCTTCGCAGTCGTGTTTGCGGCAATAGGCATCACCTTCGAGGAATCCGAATACTTCATCAATGACTTCCGCCGCACCGGCGCCATCGACAGGACTGTGGTCTTCTCCAACCTTGCAAATGACCCGGCTGTCGAGCGTATTGCAACGCCGCGTATGGCGCTCACCGCAGCGGAGTACCTCGCCTTTGAAAAGGGAATGCAGGTCCTCGTTATCCTTACGGACATCACGAACTACGCAGAGGCTCTCCGTGAGATCTCCGCAGCAAAGAAAGAAGTTCCGGGACGCCGCGGCTACCCCGGCTACCTCTATACCGACCTTGCCACAATGTATGAGCGTGCCGGAAGAAGACAGGGCAGGAAAGGCTCCATCACCATGATCCCGATCCTCACCATGCCTGAAGACGACAAGACCCACCCGATCCCTGACCTCACCGGATACATCACCGAAGGCCAGATCATCCTCAGCCGCGACCTCTACCGCAAGGGTATCATTCCTCCGGTGGACGTTCTCCCGTCACTGAGCCGTCTGAAGGACAAGGGAATCGGCGCCGGAAAGACCCGTGAGGACCATGCAGGAACCATGAACCAGCTCTTTGCTGCATACTCAAGAGGCAAGGATGCCAAGGAACTCATGACGATCCTCGGTGAAGCAGCCCTTTCCGATGATGACAAGCTCTTTGCGAAGTTTGCTGATGAATTTGAGAGAAAGTACGTCAGCCAGGGCAACGAGACCAACCGTACCATTCAGGAGACACTGGATCTCGGCTGGGAGCTTCTCAGGATACTCCCGAGACGTGAACTCAAGCGTATCAAGCAGGAATACATAGATAAGTACATGCCGGAAGAAGAGTAAGGAGGTGGACCGATGGCAGGAACTGCCGTAACACCTACCAGAATGGTGCTCAATCAGCTCAAAGGCAGACTCAAGACCGCCCGCCGCGGCCACAAGCTGCTCAAAGACAAGCGCGATGAGCTGATGCGCCAGTTTCTGGATGTTATAAAACAGAACAAGGTCCTGAGGGAAAAGGTTGAGCAGGGGCTCACCGAAGCCTTCGCCTCCATGCAGGTGGCAAGCTCGCTGATGTCTCCGGAAATGCTGGAGCAGTCCCTCCTTTATCCGAGACAGAGCGTGGAGCTCGGCATAAAATACAGGAACATTATGAGCGTTAATGTGCCTGTGTATTCCTTCAGCACCAAAAATAACGACCCCAGTGAGATCTACCCCTACGGCTTTGCGCAGACCTCCGGTGAACTGGACGACGCCCTCGGCAAGATGGCAGATGTTTTCCAGGATATGCTGGAGCTTGCACAGGTGGAGAAAACCATGCAGCTGCTGGCGGAGGAGATAGAGAAGACCCGCCGCCGCGTCAATGCGCTGGAATACATCATGATCCCCGAACTTGAGGGGAACATAAAGTATATCTCCATGAAGCTGGAGGAGAACGAGAACTCCACCAAGGTGCGTCTGCTAAAGGTGAAGGAAATGGTTCTTCAGGACGCGCATCATTATCAGCAGTAAAGTATATAACAATGTAAAAGGCCGCCTAATTAGGCGGCCTTTTACATTATTATAAGCACTGATACAATTTGACCAGGAATGCTTCTGTGATATAATTCTATAATAAAAATTATAGAGATGTTGTTTTATGAGAAAACTGATAGCATTATCATTAATTATTATATCTCTGCTGACTTTCTGCGCATGCGGTGCTGTATCGGAGATTTATTCCTCAACGTTGACATATGAGGGAGATACTTCGGAACCAGCTCCGGAATATGATGTATATTTAAATGATTTAAAAAGAGAAGATATAGATGAAGATGCAGAAACACCTGTATCAGTGCAAGCAGAAGAAAACGGAGATTCAGGGAATGAGATTGATGCGGAAGCCGCACCTCTTACGGATACGGAAATCGTAAACGGTCCGAAACCTCGTAAATTTTTTACTATCTGCTTTGATGATGGCATAACCCAGGACATGAAAATAATTGAGATCTTCAAAAAGTACGGTTTCAACTCCTGTACATTCTTTATTAACACCGGTCTTTACGGTGCGAACTGGAAACAGATAGGGAAAGTGTACAATCGCCCGGATGTAACACATATCCGCTTCACGAAAAAAGAACTTGAATCCGGGATCTATAACGGGTTCGATGTTGCAGTGCATACATTGACGCACAAGTCACTCAAAGCATATGATAAAAACCCGAAAGGCATCAGGCGGGAAGTGGCAAACGATGCTGAAAATATTTTTGAAATTACAGGCGTTTACCCTGTTGGTATGGCATGGCCTGGCGGTGAAAACGACGTAACTGAGACCACCAAAAAACTCGTTTATGAGAATACGTCCATCCGGTTCGCGCGTGGAGCGGAATCGACCTATAGCTTTGAGCTTCCCACAGAGTTTTTAATGTGGCAGCCCACATGTTCCGTTAGGGATGCTGAAGTCTTAACGTATGCGCGCCGTTTCATTGAATCGGATTGTACGGAGAATATGCTGTTTTTCGTATGGGGACACGGGTATGAACTTGATCTTGACGATTCATATGATATGCTTGATGAACTTATACAGATGATGACGGAAGCGGACGACGTAGAATGTGTAACATCAACCGAGTTTTATCAGCTTTTTAAGGATCAGATACCGTCCCTGAAATGATAGGTAAACAGCAAATAATATAAAAGCAGCTGTCGTTTCGAGTGAGCATATCATATGAAGCGGCAGCTGTTTTGTGCTGAAAAGTATCAGTATGAAGGATATTACGGAAAACAGTGGGCAAGACTGTCGTATAATGTTATAATCAAATACAAATAAAAAACCTTGGAAAACAGTAGCAATTACGATGACAAATAATTACCATCGTTCAGTCAAAACCGCACCAGTCTGATTTGAAAGGTATCATCTGGCTGCAGTTTCTGTATATAGGTTTAATGGAGGTGTTTTTCAGTGTTTAAAGAGACATTCGGCAGAAACATGATAGCATTTGTCCTTGTGGCAGTAATGATAATAAGCTTTGCACCGTTTACATATGCTGCTGCTTCAACGGATAGTGGGGAAGAGCTATTAAAAAAAGCAATGGAATATGAATATAGCTTAGTCTCCCGGGATTACTCGAAAGCGTTCAGTTGTTACAAGCAGGCTGCAGACCTCGGCTATGCTGATGCCATAGCTGAATTAGGATGGATATATATAGCAGGTGAAGGTACATTAAGACCTCATAATGACCTGGCTGATGAGCTGGAGATAGAACAGGACGAATATAAAGCATACAAGCTATTCAGAAGGGCTGCAGACATGAACAGTCCTTCAGGCATAGCGGGACTGGGCTACTTGGAATATCAGGACAGTGATGAGATCAATGAAAACTGCGAGTTTTTCAAACTGTTAGAAAAGGCGGCCTCCATGGGCGATCCAAGAGCTTTGATGTATCTGGGAGATTTGTTTTTTTACTTTGGAGATAACTCTAAAGGGGTCGATTGCTTTACCAAAGCTGCGGCTAAAAAAGACCCGGATGTATTGTATTATATGGCTTTTGTGTATTATGACGGCGGAGGGTACGATTTGGACAGTGAGAAAGAGATGATCCATTATAATCTGCTGGCATTCTCATATTTTCTTAAAAGCGGCGAACTGGGACATCTTGATGGAGCTAATATGGCTTTTAACGTGATAGCGCAATTTGATCATCCGGATGATATAAAAAAACTGAATAGGGATAAGAATGTTGATTTCAAAAAAGTCTTTAGAACTGCTTCTTTGCTGGCATCATATGACGATTACGGTGCGATGTATCTGCTCGGTTATCTGTATGACTATGGTCTCGGAGTAAAAAAGAACGCTAAGACAGCCAAGAATTGGTATGATAAAGCAGAAGCCGCATCAGAAGCTGCATATGAAGCGCAATATGGTAACTAATAATAACATGGTAAACACAAAAGCTGATTTTTTTGAGGAATACTATCATATTGACGGATAGCCATGAATGCACAGTTGCTTTTGTGAAAGCTTAGTGTTGGCAGACATTAAGATATTTGATTAGGAGAACATTATGTGGAAATGTAAAAGCTGTGGAACTGACTGCCCTGATGAGCATTCCTACTGCATGCAATGCGGAGCGTCAAAACCTGTTGAGAAGACTAAAAGCGATTTTAAGCTGTCATCTTTTGTCTTCGGGTTAATGGCGGCAGCAGTGGTATTTCTGGCTGTATTTGCCATTACAAAATGGTTACCGAAATCCGGGCAGGACAAGGATAATATATTAACCACAGAAGATAATAAAGCTCTTTCGCGCACCGAAAAAGGATTGCGTGATAGGTCGCTGGATGAAGCACTTACCCTTTATGAAAAAGCGGTCAACTATGAAATCAACAGGACTGGCAGAGACTATGCAAAGGCTTTTGACTGTTACAAAAAGGCGGCTGAACTTGGAAATGCTGATGCTATGGCGGTGCTTGGCTGGATATATTCCGATTTGAGTTTCCCTTGGTCGAAACCGCATGATGTTCTTGCTGTTAAGATGGATATTAAGCCTGACCGTGATGTTTCTGTTTCATGGTGGAAAAGATCTGCAGAACAAGGAAATCCTGCAGGAATGGCGGGGCTCGGCGTATTAGAGTATGAAGACTTTTATAATAAAATGTATGAGGACGAGGCTGAGAAAGCAGATTTTTCCATGTTAAAACAGGCTGCTGAGCTTAATGATCCGGTAGCTTTGTTGTATATGGGGATATTGTATGCTGACATTGCCTCTTATGCTTCGAGAGAATACAATGTCGATCCAGATTTTACGACTGCAGTAGAGTATTTTGATAAAGCAGCAGCTCAGAATGATCCATATGTGATGTTAGCAATAGCTGGTTTTTATTATGATTCCTGCTATTACAGCGGGCCATGGGAAGACAGAGAGAATGAAACTGAAGATTATAAGAATTATTTCATATCACAGACAGAAAAAGCAGTCGAATACTGTTTGAAAGGCGCGGAAGCGGGCTGTGAGTTTAACTCTTATCCTGGTGTACCATCATATTTTGCTTGCATACTTTTTGATGAGCTCTTTTATTTTGAACCTTCTGAAGTGAAGAAGCAATTGACACTAGATATGCCATGGGTTTTAGATCTGCTCAACACACTTGCCACTGAAAATGATCCGAATGCCATGTATCTTCTGGGATTGATTCATGAAAGAGGAATTTACGTTAAACAAGATATGAAAACTGCCCGGCAATGGTATGATAAAGCAGAGAAAAACGGCTTTGAATGGTATTGATGCTCGGTTAGTAGGGAAGTAAAAGGTCCTCTATGTTGTTCACAATTACTAAAAATAATTTATTATCTGTAAATAATATGAATAACAGCTATCGTCAACTAAACTCAAAGAAATTGTAGTTAGTTGCAAGTATGCTTTGTAACGGTATATTGCAAGATAGAATATAGA
>JAIKVS010000082.1 GCA_024685535.1 Oscillospiraceae bacterium
GCCTATGCTCTGATCGATATCTATTCCAAGCACCGATTCAGCAGCACCTGTCATACCAAGATCCGTAATATAGCCCGTGCCGCCTTCGAGAACGCAGGCATCCGAGGTTTGAACATGAGTGTGCGTTCCCCATACAGCGCTTACCCTGCCGGCGAGCATATATCCCAATGCCCGCTTCTCGCTGGTACCTTCTGCATGGAAGTCCACGAGGATCATCTTTTCCTTTATCTCCTCAACTGCACTGTCGGATATCACGAAGGGATTGTCCGTATTGTTATCCAGCGTGAATCGTCCCATCAGATTTATCACACAGATATCGCCGAATTCCGTCTTATATGAGCCTATGCCCCTGCCCGGGCACTGCGGCCCGTAATTTGCAGGACGGAGCACTCTTCTTCTTTCAGCAAGATATGGCTGGAGCTCAGTCCTTGTCCAGGTATGATTGCCGAGGGTTATAACATCGGCTCCCGCTCTCAGAATGGCATCGCACTGCTTTGGGGTCACGCCGACAACATTGGCGTTTTCTCCGTTTATAACCACAAAATCTATATTGTTATCACGGCGGTAATCCTTAAGCTTTTTCTCAAGGAATTCCAGCCCGGGCGCGCCGCATACATCACCGACGGCAAGTATCTTAACGCTCATACTGCGCCTCCAGATTATATTATGTTAATTATAACACAATGGTATAGAGTGTATCAACGGGAAATGGTTTCCGATATCGTTTTGCCTTGACTGAAATGAAGTTTTACAACCCCTCTATATCCTTGCATCGCAAAAACTCATATGGTAAACTGTGCTATAATAGTGAAGTATTCAGGAGGCGTATAAATGGATCAATACATGCGCCGTATAAAACCTTACGAGGGCGACAAGCCCTATATTTTCATAAGCTACTGCCACCGTGATTCGCACAGAGTTCTTCCTCTGCTCCATATGCTTGAAGGTGCCGGATTCAGATTTTGGTATGATGAGGGCATTGATCCCGGAACGGAGTGGCCCGAATCCATAGCGACTCACCTTGAAAAAAGCAAGGTCTGTCTTTCTCTTATTTCTCCGGAATATGTCATTTCCAATAACTGCCGCAGAGAGATTAACTTTGCGCTGGCAAGAAATCTGGATTTCCTTTCCGTAATACTTGAACCCACTCAGATGACTCCGGGAATGGAGATGCAGATATCCAGCTATATGTCCCTTGTTGCATACAAATATCCAACTCAGGGAGATTTCTTTGAAAAGCTCTGTAATGTTGAAATACTGCAGGAATGTCGGGATCCGGCAAAAGATGCAGAAACTCTTTATACAGTGGGCATTCATCAATCTGATGTAAGCTCAGAGGTTTCTAAATCGAAAAAGAAAAATGGTCTCCTGGCCAAAATCCTTATCCCTGTTATTGTGGCAATCATCGCAGGCTATTTTATTCTTTCCCGAACTACAGGCAAAACGGATGATCTGGTAACTGTTTCTCAAACTGAAAACACACAGGTTTTAATAACATCTACCGAGGTTACGGAGACACCAGCAGTTTCTTCGCCTCCATCTGTCATCGAGGAAGAAGCTTCTGTTCCATCTGAACCTCTCGCGTCACCGGAATCAGATGAAGAGCCTGCTCTGTCTGGAGAAACGCCGGAAAATGGTGGTTATCGCAGATTGTTGTACGGCGAATGGACATATGGTTCAATAACTGTATCAGCAGCAGATGAAAAGTGCTTTCATGTAGAATTAAAGGATAACCGTATTCCTTATGGTTATCCCATGTCAGAAACTCCCGGAAACAATGATGCATCCTGGAATGTGCAGTTTATCATGAGCATGAGAGACAATGTATTTGTCGATTTAAGAGGAGACGAGAGCACACCTTCCTTTCAGAAACTTTCAGCTGATAAGTCATATACAATAAAAGGCAGTTTTCAATATGGCGGCATCGTTGAGTATGATTTAGAAGATAACACTTTCATATTTGATGTCTCCATGTCAAAGAGTTTTCCCTTTAACGTTGATGATCTGCAGATGATTTACATCAATTTGGGGACACAAGCTCCAGGCTATGTAGATCACTATGACTTCTACCCCGACTGACACTAAACCAGCGGAAAAAACTGTTGCAATTTCAATGAAGCTGTGCTAATATACTTGAGCGCGTAAGCGGACAGAAGCGCGATTAGCTCAGCTGGATAGAGCGTCTGGCTACGGACCAGAAGGTCAGGGGTTCGAATCCCTTATCGCGTGCCATG
>JAIKVS010000105.1 GCA_024685535.1 Oscillospiraceae bacterium
CACACAGTTTTAATAACTGCAGCAAGTATAAGCAGCAACAGCACCGCAACAACGGTCAGTACCAAATACAGTATTATCATAATCCACCTGTCTCCAATATATCATACCGAAAAGTACAGAATAATGAATATTCCAGACAGAACAAGAAAAGCAACAGCAGTAACAATGATAAATGAATAACCTGTCACCTGCTGTTCGTTATGTCTTTTTATAATAAATTCCGAATAGGGTTCAACCCGCCCTTCTTCATTTTCCGATATGCTGCCTTCTTTGCCTTGGGTTTTTGTTCTGAAAAGAACACGGGTCATATATATCAACCCGTCAAACCCGCCCTGATTCAATATCCATATTCCAAGTCCTGCCGCCAGCAGGAGACCGCCGGGAACAGTGAATGCATCGGCAAGGATCCGGAATACATCCCTGGCAGAAGCTGCAGCAAAGACCTTTCTTACGAGAAGGGAGATTACAGCTATTATAAGGCCTATAGCAGCCGTTATCATATACTTTCTTTTTTCAGGAATCTTCTTCATGGCAGAATCCCTCGTTGAAACAGATATTATACTTATTATGCCCTTACCTTGATGGTGTAAGGGCATAATAAATAATTACAGATAAATAAACATCAGGATCACAACTGCAAGTCCGACGGCGAAGCAGAGTCCAATCAGCAATACTGCTTTCAACGCACCGAGTATGGCCCAGATACGCTCTTTACGGGTCAAAGTGCTGCTCTCTACGGCAGATGTATTTACAGAGTTGATTTTTGTCACCGGAGCATTGTCTCTCGGGACAAATCCGAACAGGTTACGGCGCGAAACGCCGCTCATATCGGCGATAGTCCTGCCGTCATCTTCAAAGGCGTCTTTGTTCTCTCTGCTCATCACTGATCATAAAGGTGGCATACCACATAGTGCCCCGGTTCGACCTCATGCTGGCAGGGTGTTTCATGCTTGCAGCGTTCGGTGCAGCGGGCACAGCGGGTATGGAATTTACAGCCTGAAGGCGGATTGGCGGGGCTTGGGATGCTTCCCTCCAGGACGATACGCTTCATTTTGGCATCGGGATCCGGGATCGGTATTGCCGAGAAGAGAGCTTCAGTATACGGATGAAGCGGATTTGAGAATATGTTATCCGTGCTTCCGTACTCGACCAGGTCGCCCAGATACATAACGCCGACAGAATCAGAAATATGCTCTACAACACTAAGGTCATGTGAGATAAAGAGATATGTCAGCTTGAACTGTTCCTGCAGATCTTTCAGAAGATTGATTATCTGCGCCTGTATGGAAACATCCAGAGCAGATACCGGTTCATCACAGACAACGAACTCAGGATTCAGAGCAAGAGCACGTGCTATGCATATCCTCTGCCTCTGTCCGCCGGAAAACTCATGGGGATAACGATCCTTATGGAAGGGCTGCAGACCGCACTTATCCATAATGTCATCTATGTAATCATCAAACTCTTTTGCAGGCACCAGGTTATGCTCGCGGACAGCTTCGCCGATTATCTCGCCAACAGGAAGACGAGGAGAAAGACTGGAGAAGGGGTCCTGGAAGATAATCTGCATCTTTGGGCGAAGGGCTCGCATCTCCTTTGCAGAAAGATCATAGACTTCCTGGCCGTTGAACAGTACCTGTCCGCCTGTCTTTTCACCAGCAAGGCGCAGGATCGTGCGGCCGCAGGTGGTCTTTCCACAGCCTGATTCGCCGACGAGACCCATGGTAGTGCCGCGCTCCAAATTAAAAGTTACGCCGTCCACAGCCTTGACATATCCAACGGTATGGGCGATCAGACCGTCCTTAATGGGAAAATATTTCTTCAGAGCATTTACCATCAGGATATACTTTGAATCATACTCTACCGGAGTAAACTCGTTTCTGATCTCAAGGGAGGATCTTTCTTTTTTTTCAGCCATCACACATCCTCCTTACCGTCATAGTAGAGATAACAGCTCACCTCATGGGTATCGCTGAGTCTTACAGTTGCAGGGTATTCACCTGAACAAAGTCCGCACTGTTTCTCACAGCGGTCTTTAAAATAGCAGTAATCCGGCATGTTTATAGGATTCGGCACTTTTCCCGGAATTGAATACAGCTTGTCGATCTTCTTCCCGACCACAGGCTTTGATGCCATAAGGCCTATTGTATAGGGATGCGCCGGATGGTGGAAGATATCGTCAGCAGTGCCCTTCTCCACTATTCTGCCTGCATACATGACCACCACGTAATCTGCCATTTCCGCAATGACTCCAAGGTCATGTGTTATAAACATTATTGAGGAATTGATCCTGTCTTTCAGGCTGCGAAGCAGATCGAG
>JAIKVS010000140.1 GCA_024685535.1 Oscillospiraceae bacterium
TAGCTCTTCTTCATAGCATATCCTTTCCTCTGCCTCCCGGACAAGTGAAAAAAATGGCGTGAACTCGTCAGTTAAGGGAAGTTTATTCTCATTTCATAGTCATTATATAGGAATTGAAAACACATTGCAAGCATCATATGAGGTATAAGTTAGATGAATTTAACCAAATATATCCTGCCTTCTTTATTGCAGATGCACAATCAGAAGGACAGAGGCTTTTCAGAGATGATAAAAGACGGAGGTTTTGCCTCCGTCTTCTTTACGTATAAAAGTTCTTTTTATTTTTTTCGCAGCTGTTTTTCATACAGCTTCACTATCCCGGCCTTCCAGCAGAGCAGCAGAGCCAGAGCTTCACCAACGAGAGTCTGTAAGACCTGGAACGGGAATTTCAGCACGGCGTATTCAGGCGTGCTGTATATATAAGCGCGGCCGAGCGTATATCCTGCCACAGTTATTACGAGACCTGCGGCGGCACCTATGATCGAGCCCGCCACACGCTTCTCTTTGAAGAACTTATGGACAAAGAGAGAAATGACTATCGCCTGCAGACCATGGGTGACGAGGGAGACGAACATCGGTGCGGGATAGAACAGCATATCCCCTATGAAAGCACCTACACCGCCAACTATGAAGGCATAGAAAGGTTCCAGCAGTATGGCCGCGGTGCAAATGATAACGTCATTGAGATACATATGACCGCCCGGTACAGGTATGCTCAGAACGCTGGTGCTCATTATGATATTCATCGCCATAAGCACAGCGGCAAGGGCAAGTTTTTTCATGTCCAAACGCTTGTTTTCCACAGCTGTCGCCTCCTTGACAATCGGTTCAGCCATACTATACAATAGAACTGATCTTATGAATATTACCAGTTTGATAAAATATTATAAGACCAGATTGGAAGGCAAAATGAGATACACAATAGACAGAAATTCTCACGAGAGTGCGTATCTGCAGCTATACAGACAGCTGAGGCAGGACATAGCTGAGGGGATCTATTCTCCCGGAGCGAAATTGCCTTCAAAAAGGCAGCTTGCCGAAGAGCTTGGTCTGAGCCTTATAACGGTGGAACATGCCATGGAACTGCTGGCTGATGAGGGCTATGCCGTTCCCAGACAGCGCAGCGGTTTCTACGCGGGCATCGGCTCTCCTGCGCCTGTTAATGCCGTAAGGGCTACTGTTCCTCAGATGAGCCTCGGGGATATGCCGGAGGATTTCCCTTTTTCAGTTCTGGCAAGGGTTATGCGAAAAGTGCTCACGGATTACGGGGAAAGGATACTGATGCGCTCACCCGGAAGCGGCTGCGAGGAACTGCGACAGGAACTAGCTGACTATCTTCTGAGGAGCAGAGGTTTGAGAGTTGACCCGGAACAGATCGTCATAGGCTCCGGCGCGGAATATCTTTACGGGCTGGTGGTCCAGCTGCTTGGCCGCGATCGTGTCTACGCCCAGGAGGAACCCTGCTATGAGACTATACGCCGTGTCTATGCTGTAAACGGAGCTGTGTGCGAAGGACTGCGGATGGCAGAAGACGGCATAAGCTCAGAGGCACTCATAAAAAGCTCCGCGGGAGTACTGCATGTTACACCGTACCACAGCTACCCGAGCGGCGTCACAGCCAGCGCCGCAAAGCGCCGGGAATACGCTGTATGGGCTCAGAAAAGGGGAGCCTACATCGTAGAGGATGACTATGATTCCGAGCTGGCAGTTTCCCTTCCGCAGATAGAGACAATAGCAACGCTGGCACCGGAGAGAGTGATATATGTGAATACTTTCTCCAAAACGCTTGCACCATCAATGCGAACCGGCTATATGGTGCTTCCGAAGGAGCTGATCCGGATATACAGGGAACGGCTCGGCTTCTGCTCCTGCACAGTGCCTGTTTTCGAACAGCTGGTGCTGGCGGAATTCATCCGCTGCGGAGAGCTGGAAAGGCATATAAACCGGCTGCGCAGGAAACGCCGCGCCGAAGAGGCCGGACAGCACTGATACCGGGGAAGTTTCCTGCGGCTGTCTGCTTGAAGCGGTCTTTATACTCTGCTATACTTTATAAAAACATCACCTTGCAGGGCAGGTAACGGCAGAATGAATAAGATGGAAAGAAAGATCTGCGGTATAGCGGCCGGAACGGCGCTGTCAGCGGCGGCAATAACTGCGGTAGTGACTTTCGGCATATATATCTATGGCTTTTATTCTCCTCGCGGCAGGCAGAACGACGATCACCACATTCTGGTCAGACTGAGGACGCAGGAGCAGTATGATAACACCATCGCCCTGATCGACAGACTGAACGCCAGACCTTACGAAAAGGTGCGCATACGCTCCCGGGACGGGTTGCTGCTGAGCGGAAGATATTATCATCTGAATGACGGAGCGCCTCTTGCCATTCTGTGCCATGGCTACAGGGGCACGCCTTCACGCGATTTCTGCGGAGGAGCCAATATCT
>JAIKVS010000003.1 GCA_024685535.1 Oscillospiraceae bacterium
CAGTGTTAAGGCGATAATCGATATCGGCGGACAGGACGTCAAGGGCATCAGCATAGACACGGACGGCACAGTAAAGAACTTTGCAATGAACGATAAGTGCTCCGCAGGAACGGGCCGTTTCTTCGAGGCAATGGCAAGATCGTTCGAGATGGATCTTTCAGATTTCTCCAAGCTTAGTCTGACAGCAAAGAACGTAATTCCCATCACTGCACAGTGCACAGTTTTTGCGGAGTCCGAAGTCATAACGCTTGTTGGTGAAGGTAAGCCGATGGATGAGATCGCGGCAGGCATAGAGATGGCGGTTGCGAAGCGCTGCTTTGTAATGGCGAAGAAAGCCGGAGCGACAGACAGCATCACCCTGACCGGTGGCTGCGCGAAGAACGACGGCCTGAAGGAAGCGATAGAGCATGTTCTGAAACTGAAAGTCGTAAATCTGAAGACAGACCCGCAGCTCATGGGAGCACTGGGAGCAGCGGAATATGCCCGTCAGAAGGGACTTGCTAAAAAGTAAGATTTGACTGACAGAATTAGAAAGGAGCTGATCCTTAATGGATAAAGTATTCAAAATCTTGTGGACACTGATAAAGATCATCCTTGCTGTGGTCATAGTTCTGATTGTCGTCTATTTCTGGAACCTTGATCAGAAGGTGCTTGGCTGGGCATATAAACAGGTCAATACCATGTTTGATCGTAAGAAAGTGAATTTGGTATTTTAAATGGAGCTGTTCAACCCGCTGATAGGCGATACACGCATTGCTCTTGAAGCATTCACTGGGCGCTCGTGGCCTTTTTCACAGGCTGACTGCTGGAAAGATATAGGCTCCAGCGAACTTGTTCTACAGAGAGATGCTGCGTTCGAGCTTGGAGCCAGAGGCAAGGGATCTGCTAACTATGTGCTCTTCACATCCTCTCCTGACCTGGTGCCGGAGGACCGGATAGTATTATACGGTCCGGACCTGAAGGATATAAAAGGCGACTGTGATTTTGCCAGGATAGTTCTCCTTCGCATCGGCATGATCGATGGTGATGATGAGAACGTATACAGAGTGCTTAAGGACATCGAGTTTGCAAAGTACCATGTTTTTCCGGAAGGTTATATGGTAAGGATATCTCCGGAATCATTCCGGGAACAGGTACGAGTCAGCCGTGAAGCGCTGAAGAAAGGAATTGGCTTCAAGGCGCTGGGAAACTCTTACATCAGAGAGTATAAGAAAGACCCAAACGTTATCTCAGCTGAGGTCATCTTCATTACGGATCCCTCAGTAGACTATAAGATACTGCAGGATCTTGCAAAGAAATCCACTGCGGCGATTGGTACTCTAACACATATCCTTGAAGGCCTTCCGACTGATTGCTCGGTATGTGCCCTGAAAGATATTTGCGATGAAGTCGAGGGAATGAAAGAACTGCACTTCGGTGTAGGCAACAAGAGCGAAAAGCATTAATAAAACATAAAAGAAAGCCTGCTATGTGCAGGTTTTCTTTTTGTTCATTGATAAACTTGCCGAATAGTGATAAAATCAATTGGTATTTTACTTAGGTAACAGACGGAGGGTACCGGAAATGATAGCGGTAGGCAGCGATCACGGCGGTTTCGAACTTAAAAAAGCAGTTTGCAGGCATCTTGACAGCCGCGGTTTGAAATATAAAGACTTCGGTACATATACAGATGAAAGCTGCGACTATCCGGATTTCGGAAAGGCTGTTGCGAAAGCTGTTGCCTCCGGAGAATACGAGTCAGGTATAATTATTTGCGGCACCGGTATAGGCATTTCAATTACAGCAAACAAGGTTCCGGGCATCAGAGCAGCCCTCTGCGGGGACTGTTTCTCCGCTGAGGCTACAAGGCTCCATAACGATGCCAATATCCTTGCGCTTGGAGCCAGGGTAGTCGGAGAAGGCCTGGCGCTCAAGATAGTTGATACTTTTCTTGATACGCCGTTTTCTAATGATGAGAGGCATATCCGCCGTATAAAAAAGATAGAGGAACTGTAAGCGGAGGCTCGTGTTTTGGCAAGAAACAAGAAGTTCTATAAGGGGAAACGGAAAAGAAAGAATTATACGGTGATCCCTGTTGTTGCGGTCATGCTTATTGCCGTTGTGGTGATCGTCCTTTTCTACGGCATGCAGAAGTATGCGGTCATCACAAAAGAGGATGTTGCCGTTGAACTCCCGTACATGAAAAAGGACAATACAGTTATCGATGAGTACGGGCACGAGGTCAAGGTATTCGATAAGGTTGAGACTACCGTAACCTTCAAGCAGCGTGACTATTCGTCTGTCCCTCAGGTAGCCGGGAAGAATGCAGGCGAACTGAGAGCCATTTTTGTCAGCGCCGGCGAAGCCACAAAGGAAAAGATCCTTGAGTATGATGCCAGACTATCCTCTGGCAATGCTCTTGTAATAGAGATGAAGCCGAGAGAAGGCAATCTCAAGTGGTACTCAAGCTCTATTCTTGCCCAGAGCTACGGCGTTTCAAGTGAGTCCCAGCAAACAACGGATATAAAGGAAGCTGTCGCAACTGTAAAGGAGCACGGACATTATATCGTAGCCCAGATCAGCTGCTGCATAGATAACATGCTCCCTTCCAGAAGCACTTCCGTTGCCCTGACCAGTATGTACGGCACATATTATACGAACGATCTTGGTGTATGGATGGACCCCTACAACATGAACGTAAGGAACTATATAGTCGAGCTCGTTGGTGAACTTTATGACATGGGATTCGACGAGGTAGTCCTTGCAGATCTGCGGCATCCTGAACTTGATAAGGAAAAGGAAGAGTGGGTATTCTATAACAGAGATATGTCCACCGAACAGGACCCGGTAGACGCAATTTGCGGTTTTGCGGTTTATGTGGCTGATAAGCTGGCCGACCGTAAAGGACTGCTTTCGGCCTATGTCGACAGCGTGAGATCCCTTGTGAAAGCTGACGAGGCAACGGGTCAGAACGCTGTTTTGTTCTTCAAGATATTCGACAGAGTGTATTACAGAACTGATAAATATACATATACTTATAACTTTCAGGATATAGAAAGCAGCGTAACCGTGGGCAATCCACACGACCGCTTCATACCGGTGGTCGAAAACTATTTGCCTGAGAATACATCCTGGGTATATATCGACACCGAATCGGAATAATCAACCGTAATACTGAATGGAAAGATGAACAGGATAAGGACAGTAGGATAAAATCAAGTATCCGGTGCTGTCCGATTCCTGTTTTATGATAAAAAACTATTAAAAGCAGATTTACCGCATGAAAAGAATACTACAAATATTTCTGATTTTTATATTGTGTCTGCTGACAGCTGCGTGTGGAAAAGATAAATCAACGGCTGAAGAATCGATGGTTGAAACACAGCCTGAGCCGCAGCATTTCATCGGTGAAGTTACACAAATACCTGCCGTTGAAAAGTCTTATCCGGACTATACAGGAAAGATAGTTATCTCCGAAGTAATGCCGAAAAACAAGACTACATCGGTCGAAGACCGTCTTGATGACTGGGTGGAACTTCTGAACCTCTCTGATGAGACTGTTTCTTTGGATGGCTGGCAGATGGGATGCAGTGAGCTGCTCGATCTGTCGGGTATGCAGATAAGCGGCGGGGAACGTTTGATCATATTCAGCGATGACAGTACTGTAATAAAAGATGATTCAGATCTGTCACTGATAGATCCTGTCGGAAGAGTTGTCTCAGAAACAGATATTCCGGTGATGGACGATAATGTTTCACTGGAGTTTAACGACAAAGGAGTTTTTTCTATATCTATGTATCCGACTCCGGGCTTTGAAAACAGCAAGGCGGGATACTGTGAGTATCAGGAGACTCTGATTCCTCAGGGAGATATCGTCATAAGTGAAGTGGTGGTTTATAACGTCTCCACTTCTCTGAAATCCGGTGCTCAGCCGCAGAAATTCGACTGGGTAGAGATCAGAAACATTTCCGATAAAAAAGTAGACACCTCTGAGTACTGCCTTTCCGACAGAATTTCAGAACCTGAAAGGTTCCGTTTCCCCAGGAAAGAACTCAACCCGGGTGAATATATGACAGTATTGTGTTCCGGAACTGACGCCGCAGGAAGCAATATGGCACATTTCAGCCTGGATTCGGGAAATGAGACTCTTATCCTTTCAAAAGGTGGAGTTATAGAAGACAGTGTCTCACTGAAAGACATACCATATGGATGTAGTTACGGACGTATGGAAAATGAAGCGGGATTCTTTTATTTTGCGGATCCGAGCTATGGGAAAAAGAATCTGAACGGATGCCGCTATGTGACTGACAGCCCTTCAGCAAGCATTCCCGGTGGGCAGTATACAGATGACGGTAGCATAACGGTAGAACTTGAAGGATCAGGAACTATTTATTATACACTTGACAGCTCAGAGCCAACGGCATCATCTAAGGTATATTCAGGTCCTATTGAAATAAATAAAACAACGGTGCTGAGAGCTTTCTCCTGCGATGACGGACAGATGAGAAGCCGCTCAGTCACTTATAATTACATTCTGAACACTGAACACGATCTTCCGATTGTCTGCATAAACTCGAATATTACAAAAGAGTTTGGCAGAATTTACGCCACATCGGACAGGGTTACTGAGATACTTGGTAACATTTCATATTATGATGAAAATGGCAGTTTTTCCGAGAATTGTACCATAACAATGAACGGGGGAACATCTCTGCAGCTCCCTAAGAAATCAATGATAGTGAGGTTCAGAGGAGCCTGTGGGTGCTCAATGCTGGAGTATCCTCTGTTCGATGATGGGGTAAATGAATTCAATGCGCTTGTCCTCAGAGTAGGTCAGGATTACTATAATGCCGTTGTTCGTAATGAACTTTGCCAGACGATGGCTATGCAGTTTTCAGATAACATTCTTGCCCAGCGTGGAAAGTGGTGCGTTGTGTATGTCAACGGTGCATATTACGGCGTATATGCATTAAAAGAGAATGATAATGCTTACCTTTATGCCCACAGATACGGAGTCAGTAAAGACAGCATTACGGTCCTTAAAGCAAATGTCCAGCCCGGTTCAGCTATTTACCAGGCTTTGAATTTCATAATCTCGCATGATATGTCTGACCCGGCCAACTACAGCAAAGCCTGTGAGATGGTGGATATGAACAGCATGGTGGACTGGATAATAGCAGAGGGATACAGTGCAAATCCAGACCTTGTTAACGGGAATCTGAAATATGCTGTATCAACGGAAGACGACGGAAAGATCAGGCTTATCTTTTATGATCTGGATACTTCTCTCTCAAGACCCGGTTTCTCATTTACGAATATTTTCAATCCTGTCATAAAAAATCAGATCTGTTATATTTCCAACTCTCTGATCAAGAACAGTGATTTCAGGGACCTTTTGATCAGGCGAACATCAGATGCACTGCACGGGGCATTCAGCGATGAAAACGCTCTGGCAATAATTGATGAGATGGTTGCAGAGCTGGACTCTGAGATGGAGAGAGATACTGTAAGATGGCGTGTTGGCGGAGTGAATTATAAGCTTTGGCAGAGAAAAGTCACTGAACTGAAGAGCTTTGTGGACGGATATCATACAACAGTTATAAATAGCCTTAAAGCGCTTCTGAAACTAACAGATGAAGAGGTAGAATTATATTTCGGTGACCTTGATTGAGGCAGAAATTTTGCCCCTGACGGAATTCCGTCAGGGGCTTTAACTTTTTATGCTTTATTTGGTTCCGAATATTCTGTCGCCGGCGTCACCGAGACCGGGAACGATATATCCATGGTCGTTGAGGTGATCATCTAGGGCAGCAACATAGATATCCACGTCTGGATGATCAGACTGCATCCTCTCAACGCCCTCCGGAGCACCGATTATGCTCATCAGCTTTATATGGGTGGCACCGGTCTCCTTGATAAAGGTTATAGCAGCAGAAGCGGAGCCGCCGGTGGCAAGCATCGGGTCAACCACTATAACATCGCGCTCGGCAATGTCAGGCGGCATTTTGAAATAGTACTTCACCGGATCAAGCGTCACGGGATCTCGATAGAGACCTACATGCCCGACTTTGACGTTCGGCATCATGCTCACCATGCCATCCACCATTCCGAGTCCTGCACGGAGAATAGGCACTACTGCAAGCTTCTTGCCTGCAATTCTGCGGCATTTAGCCGTGGCGACCGGAGTCTCAACGTCAACATCTACCAGTGGCAGATCACGGGTTGCTTCGTAGCACATCAGCATGGCGATTTCACTGATAAGCTCACGGAATTCTTTTACACTTGTGGTTTTATCACGAAGGATCGAAAGCTTATGCTGTATCAAAGGATGGTCGAATACATGTACTTTACCCATAATAGTACTCCTTTTATATTAAATAATATCAAACAGTGTCTTATGCCTGCCCTTCTTTTTCAAGCCTCTCGCGTTCTGCCTGGGAGAGCCTGAGATAAACGGGTTTGAGAGAATCGGCATCCCCGGGAGTTTTGCTAAGCGCCGCCATGGCAACGCCCCATGCACTTTGCCATATGAGATTGTCAGGAGCGGTCTCAAACGGTATGCCTGCTTTTGTAAGATATGATGAAGTAACTGCAGCACCGTCACCTAGAATGAATACGGGAGAGGGAAGGGCTTTTATTTCATTTGCCAGATCATCAAGAGAAACAGGCCTGTCATCGCATAATCTTACAGGTTTACCATTTTTGATCTCGAACAGTGCGTTATAGACCTGTGAGCGCCTTGCATCCATAACAGGGCAGATATAGCCGCCATGCGAAATGCCGTTCCATGCCATTGCTTCGAGAGTGGAGACGCCGGTACATGGTTTTCCGGAAGCCCAGGCGAGACCTTTGACTGTGGAGACACCGATCCTTATACCGGTGAACGATCCGGGTCCGTGAGCCACGGCAAATATGTCCACATCACTGATCTGTACATCACAGTTTTTCAGCATATCTTCAGCCATCGGCAGAAGAGTTCTGCTGTGAGTCAGGGCAGTATACTGAGAGTATTGAGCAATTAGCTCACCGTCACGCATCAGAGCGACCGAAGCGGGTCTGGCGGAAGATTCAAAAGCTAGCATCAGCACGGCAGTTCCGGTCCTCCTTCGATCGTGATCCGTCTGGAGTTATCACCGGTTTTCTCTATGTGCACCTTTATCTCATCGCCCCAGAAAGCACCGGCTACGTTCTCGCTCCATTCCACTGCACATACAGCTCCGCGGTTAACATAATCCTCCCACCCGATGTCAAATAATTCATCTGCACTGCTGAGCCTGTACATGTCAAAATGGATCAGGTCACGTTTCCCGAGATACTCATTAACTATTGTGAAGGTGGGGCTTGATACACGGCAAGAGAGACCCAGTCCGCGGGCCATCCCGCGTACGAACGCGGTCTTGCCTGCGCCGAGGTCTCCGTACATTGCAACAACGACTGAACCGCCCTGAAGGCTTGCAGCAAAGCGTTCTCCGAGGGCTTCCGTTTCAGATTCGTTGTTTGTCGTATATGTGTACATATTGTAAACCTGTCTCCGTTTGTGATATTATAACACCTGCGCCTGCGTTGCGT
>JAIKVS010000054.1 GCA_024685535.1 Oscillospiraceae bacterium
AGCAGAGCTACATGCACAGCTATGACATACTCAGCGAGGTTAAGCCCAGCGGCATATTCCTGCTTAACACCCGCTGGAAGGGCGAGCAGCTGGCTGCCAACCTCACCAATCGCACGAAGCGTCTGCTTGCCGAGCGCAAGGTGCAGTTCTATACAATTGACGCGACCTCCATAGCCGAGGAGATTGGGCTCGGCAACCGCACCAGTACCGTTCTGCAGGCAGCTTTCTTCAAGCTTTCCGGCGTGCTGCCCATCGATGAAGCCGTAAAGCACATGAAAGACGCAGTAGTGAAGACATTCTCCCGCAAAGGCGAGAAGATAGTAAACATGAACCTCGCAGCTATCGACAGAGGCCTTGAGGACCTGGTAAGGATAGACGTGCCTGCCGAATGGGCTGATCTTAAGGATGAAATGCCGGAGGTTGACGGAAGTCTTCCCGGATTTGTTCGCAATGTACTGATCCCGATGAACAGGGCTGCAGGCGACAGCATTCCCGTAAGTGTATTCTCCGGCAACTCCGACGGTATTATGCCCGTCGGAACCGCCCGCTTTGAAAAGCGCGGCGTAGCAGACAATGTGCCCGTGTGGGACGCTGATAAGTGCATAGGCTGCAACCGCTGCTCGCTCGTTTGCCCGCATGCTGCTATTAGGCCGTTCCTCTTCACGGAGGAAGAGGCAGCCGCCGCTCCAGAAAGCTGTATAACAAAGAAGGCTGCCGGAAAGGGATTTGAAGGCTACAGCTACCGTATCCAGGTGAATGTTCTGGATTGTCAGGGCTGCAGTTCGTGTGTAAACGTCTGTCCCGCAAAAGAAAAGGCGCTTTCAATGGTGCCGCTCGACAATGTCCTTGCGGAGCAGAAGAACTGGGATCACTGCCTCACTCTCAGCGAAAAAAGAAATCCAATGAGCAGGTTCTCCGCCAAGGGCAGCCAGTTTGAAAAGCCACTATATGAGTTCTCCGGCGCATGCCCCGGCTGCGGTGAGACACCTTATATCAAACTGCTCACCCAACTTTTCGGTGACCGCATGTATGTTGCAAATGCTACCGGATGCTCGCAGGCATACGGATTCTATACCCCGACCTACCCGATGACAGTAAACAGCCGCGGATTCGGGCCAGCATTCTCCAACTCTCTGTTTGAAAACAACGCCGAATTTGCGCTCGGTATCAGCCTATCAGCTGAGCAGCTACGCAATCAGACCAAACGCTGTGCCGAGAGGGTCATAGCCGCCACCGGAGATACTGCGCTCAAGGATGCCCTTGCAGCATGGCTGAAGGACGGTGACGATACCGACCTTACCTCCGGGCTTTCTGATACAGTCCGTAAGGCCCTTGTTGCAACAAAAGAGGAAAGTGAAGATATAAGCTACATCCGCGACCGTGAGGACACGTTAACCAAGAAGAGCATCTGGATGTTCGGTGGTGACGGATGGGCTTACGATATCGGATACGGTGGTCTTGACCATGTTTTAGCCTCCGGTCTGGATCTGAACGTCCTGGTAGTGGATAATGAACTTTACGCCAACACAGGCGGCCAGGCTTCCAAAGCTACTCCGACTGGCGCCTCCGTGCAGTTTGCGGC
The DNA here is from genome assembly GCA_024685535.1 of Oscillospiraceae bacterium. Lineage (GTDB taxonomy): Bacteria > Bacillota > Clostridia > Oscillospirales > Oscillospiraceae > Limivicinus. The sequence goes on from JAIKVS010000054.1 coordinate 1,583, forward strand.
GGCAGGCAAGGGAACGCCTAAAAAAGATCTGGGCCTCATCCTTTCCACATACGGATATATTTATGTTGCGCAGGTATCCCTCGCCAATCCCGAACACCTGATCAAGTGTCTGAAGGAAGCAGCTGAATACCACGGGCCTTCTATAGTCATTGCATATTCACCCTGTATCAACCACGGCCTAAGTAACGGTATGGGACGGGCAGTGGAGGAAGGCAAGGCAGCCGTGGAATGCGGATTCTGGCCACTGTTTCGTTACGATCCCAGGAAAGAGGAAGATGGTACAAACCCGTTCAGCCTTGATTCCGCTGAGCCGAACGGCAAACTGAGAGAATATATGATGGGTGAGACCCGTTTTGCTGCGCTAACTCGCACATTCCCGGAGCGTGCAGAGATGCTGTTTGCGGAGGCTGAGGCATTCACCAAGCGGCGCTACGATAAATACAAAAGGCTTGCCGGCAAAGGCTGAATCCTTCCGCTGACTCCTATAACAAAGGAAAAAACAGTCTGATGAAATACCGCATCCTCCTTTTAATACTTATTATACTTATTATAAGTTTGATGGTCACGACGAGCGCTTGCTCCGGTTCTGGCTCGGCGGGAAACACCGCCGAGCCAGAACCGATCGCGGCATCGGAACCATCTCCCGAAGTAGGCGATCACCTAGAGCCGGAACCTGCCGCGTTGTCATCCACATATCTGACAGATGCTATCGCAGAGTTTCCCGGCCTCTCTGCCGAGCAAACCGCCGCCATGAGCAACTGGGCACAATACGGTTTTGGCCTTATTGAGAACAACATCTACTATGGCAGATTTTTCCTAAAGGGTGAGTCTGCACCAATGCTTTTTTCAATAGAGCTCAAAACCAGCAAGCGTGACATTAAGCCTGGTATGTGGCAGGTACTTGACAGCGAGCACAGTCCGAAGTATATGGTGAAGCAAAGTGAAATGCTCTACTACATTATGCTTGACAGGAACACAGGAAAAAGTCTCGGTATCGGTAGCGTCGGACTTGACGGGAGCAATGCTAAGGTGCTGTATGAAGGCGAATGCGATTATCTCAGCATAGCAGGTAAAATGCTGTTCTTCACAAATGGTAACGGATATCCGTCATGCCTTTTCATTGACGGTAGGGATCCTCATGTTCTTCTTGATCGAAGGGTGTTTTATCTCTACGGGCTTAGTGAGGAATGGCTGATTTTTCAAGATGACACTGACGGTGAGAGTCTGCATCTTTTCCATATATCTGACGGAGCAGACATAAAACTGACAGATGAAGCAGCTTTCAATCCTGTTATCCTCGGCACTTCTTTGTTTTTTTCGACACGTGATCCAGGAACAAAAGACGCTTACCACATATCCTGCATTAATCTCGCAAACTATTCAGAGCGATATAACGAGAACAAAGGTTGTTTCGAACCGGTTTTCACCCTACAGCATAGTGAAAACACCTTCGGCGGCGAGTTTTATATCAGCGGTGATACTATATGGGCAATGAACAACTCGGAACCCATCGCCTTAAAAAACTGGGTTGAGCTCAAAGATGATGCAAGCGACGGCTTCAACAGGATCATGCGTTTTGTCTCCAACCGTTGGATAGTCGAGGAAATAATAGGTAAAGACGGCGGTATAACCGCTATAATGTTCCATGACCGCAACGGAAAGTTCGCAAGCAAGATCCCATGGCTGAGCTGAAGCAGCAGGAGGTAAACACCATGGATATATTTGATGAGATACATTTGCAAGACTGCCCGTACTGCGGTGGAGCCGCGCTACTTGAGGAGGAAGACGGAATGAGCTGGTATGTTATATGCGTGGACTGCGGATCTCGAACTGCATCATTCAATTTCAGCTCGGAAGCTGAACGACTGGACACAGCCAAAGGTGCCGCATATCTGTGGAACATAGGCAAGATCTTAAGAGAAACCACCGGAGACTGATTTGCTTAAGCAAAGAGAACAGCCTGCAATCACACAGGCTGTTCTCTTTGCAAGTACGTAATAATAACTATGATCTATCAATTATCCTTCAGCAGATATAAAATTCCAGAGGCAGAGAGCAATTCATAAGAAGTTAGCTTGTTTACAGCCAGAGAACTGTAGGTTTGCGTTGCAAAAGTAATCTCATAATTATGTATCTCTGCACCAATGCCTTCCGTTATCTTTCCATATTCTTCAATAATTCCGGTAGCAGTTATCTCCTGAGTGTTGTTAAGCACACCATCGCCCGGTTCAAAAACCATGTTCTCTATATCGACATTTTGCGGATCGGTATAGTAGCTGGATTCAACATTGATTTCAATAGTAACTGAGTTATTCTTAGTAAAATCAAGAATAATACCATCCTTTACAGCATATCTACAATATGAAATTAGCCATGAAATATTGCCGTTTTCATCTCTGGTGGAATTCTCGAGATCGTTATATTCTACATACTCGAAATAATCCAGAAAATTGTCCATATTTATCTCTACTTCAACAGTCTCCGGCACTTTCACCGGAGGGCGCATGCCATTTATTTCGGCAATAGCTCCGTCATAGTCTTCAGCCTCTATCAGTGAGATCAGTTTCTCATATTTTTCTGGTGTTTTCTCAACTTCCTGAACAACCGGTTCCTGTTGTATCTGAGTTGGAGGGGAAGGCATTTTAGCACCACAGGCACAAAGCTCTGACATTATGGAAACCAGAAATATAATTATTAATACTTTCTTCAAATTCAAGCACTTCCAGTCATAAAAGAATATGGTATAATCCATTTACGCAGAAATACATCCCTTTGAATTCTGCAAATTTTATTTTATACCAAAACAGTTCCCTGTCAAGCTACGAAAAAATATTTGCAATTTTTAGAAAAACTCTTGACAAATTGGTATCAGAATATTACAGTCTATATGTATCGAAATAGAGATACTGTGTAATCTGGCATCGGTATCTGTTCCGGTCTGATGGCAGAAATCGTAGGGAAAGGAGGATAAGTAAATGCGCAAACATATTATCAGGACATTTACTTCTGTAGTTCTGGTCGTGGTATTGCTTTTATCCGTGGCATCCATATCCGCTTCTGCCGAATCAACGGCATATATAAACACCGACGGTACTATTGCCCGTTCCGGCCCCGGAACCAATTATTCCGTCGTAGCCATTCTAAATTCAGGTACGAAGGTGACCATAGTTCAGACAAACGAGAATGGATGGTTCAAGGTGCTGATTGGCGGAAATTACGCTTATATCCATTGCTGGAACATGACACTGGAGCCGTATACTATTACTCCCGCCAGCTTTGCCGCATACATCAACAGAGACGGTGTGGCAATGCGTGTTGCCCCTAATGAGGCATATGCTGTTTTGACCACATTGAACAAAGGTCAGGTCGTATTGGTCGTGGAGGAGCACTCCAGCGGATGGTGCGGAGTACTGCTCAACGGTGTTCCCGGCTACGTATATGGATCATATGTGACTCCGGGTTACTTTGTCCCACCGACGATCACAGATGTCAACTATACCGCATATGTCAACACAAACGGTACAAATGTGCGTGTTGCCCCGAATGAGGCTTTTGCATCTATGGCATCACTGCCTTACGGATTTGAAGTAACTGTTATCCAGGAAATGAGCAACGGTTGGTGTGGTGTTGTGTCCAATGGCATTCCGGGGTTTATCTACGGCTCCTATCTTTCAAAAGGCCCGTATATGAATTCCTATGACATAACTATAACGAACACAAGTTATACCGGATTCATCAATCAAGACGGTACAAACATACGTGTTGCCCCAAGCACTGATTATCCCAGTCTGCTCCTGCTTCCAAGGGGATTCCCCGTACAGGTCGTAGGCGAGACTTCCAGCGGATGGTGTGCAGTTTCACTCAATGGCGGTCTTGGCTGGGTATATGGTGCATTCGTTAGCACCGGGACTTATACGCCTGAAGAAATAGGCATAGGAATTCCGCTAACAAAGACTGCCGTCAACTTCACAGGTGTTATCAATCAGGACCGTGTTGACATCCGTAATTATCCGAGCTCTGTTTCTGCTTCTATCGGTCAAGTGAATGCCGGTACTCCCGTTTTGGTTCTTGAACAGTATTCAAACAACTGGTATGGAGTAGTAGTGAACGGTTATCCCGGATTTGTATACAGCGGTTACGTATCATAGAAAATATCCAGCTAATAGTTGCTGTTCCGTCTGACGTTATAAGTCAGACGGATTTTTTTTAAAGAGTTTCAAATATACCGTCATTATTCTTGCATATCCTGACAAAATAAACTAGAATAAATAAGTTTTAGAAACCAGTCAGGATATTATTCTCGGAGAATATATATGAGTAAAAGCATTATCAGATTTGATGCTGGAAGCTGCGATATCGTGGTTATAGGTGCAGGACATGCCGGTATAGAGGCATCTCTCGCTGCGGCAAGGCTCGGCCTTGACACCATAAGCTTTACCATAAATCTGGATAGTGTGGGAAACATGCCATGCAATCCTGCGATAGGCGGCACCGGCAAAGGTCACCTTGTACGTGAGCTGGACGCTCTGGGTGGTGAGATGGCTAAAGCCGCTGACAAGGCCTGTATACAGTACCGCATGTTGAACACGGGCAAAGGCCCCGCCGTCCACTCTCTTCGAGCCCAGGCTGACAGACGCCGCTATCAGGAGATAATGAAGCACACTATGGAGCTGCAGGAAAACCTTCGGATAAAACAGGCTGAGGTCACGGATATACTGACGGATAACGGCGCTGTAAGAGCAGTTGTGACAGCGACCGGTGCAGTATATTCGTGCAGAGCAGTTATTATTGCGACCGGGACCTATCTTGCCGGCCGAACTATAACTGGAGAAGCAATTAAGACATCAGGTCCGGACGGGCTTGCAGCTTCTGTTGCTCTTGGTGATAGGCTTCGTGAAATGGGTCTTCCTATGAGGAGATTCAAAACCGGCACGCCTCCCAGAGTAAATGCTCAAAGTGTCGATTTCTCGAAAATGGAGATACAACGCGGTGATGAAATTATAGAACCCTTTTCGTTCTCCACTGTAGATATGCCTGAAAATCGTGCCGTATGCTATCTGACATATACCAACGAGTGTACGCATGATATCATCCGTGAAAACCTTGGCAGGAGCCCGATTTATGCCGGTGTTATAGAAGGAACCGGTCCCCGCTACTGTCCAAGCATAGAAACAAAGGTTATGACATTCCCGGACAAGAAACGTCATCAGCTGTTTGTGGAACCTATGGGTCTCAACACCGAAGAGCTGTATATCCAGGGCTTTTCATCATCCATGCCGGAGGAGATACAGATCCGTATGCTGCATACAGTACCCGGGCTTGAAAACGCTGAGATGACACGCTGTGCATATGCCATAGAATACGACTGCATCGACCCGACCACTCTTTTTCCCACTCTTGAAACAAAGCAGATAAGAGGCCTTTACGGTGCAGGCCAATTCAAT
>JAIKVS010000066.1 GCA_024685535.1 Oscillospiraceae bacterium
TCGGACATATTCCGCCACGTGCAGCAGCTGTCTTTCTCATTTTTCGACACTCACCGTACCGGCAAGCTCATGAGCCGAATGACCACGGATCTCTTCGATATAACCGAGCTTGCCCACCACGGGCCGGAGAACGTTCTTCAGGCAGGACTGACTCTCGCGGGCGCAGTTATAATTCTCATGACTGTTCGCTGGGAACTGGCGCTGGTGCTGCTCATAATGCTGCCTGCGCTTCTAGCCGTGGTGATCTCGCTGCGGATGAATCTGCGCAAAGCTTCCACCTTCGTAAAGCAGGAGACTGCTGAGATAAATGCCGCCGTTGAAGGAGGAGTATCCGGTGCGCGCACTGTGAAGGCTTTTGCCAATGAGAGCGTTGAGATGGAAAAGTTCCGCATCTCAAACGAGCGGTTTAAGAAGAGCAAAAGGGTATATTATCGCTGGTTCGGCCTTTTCAACTCCGCAACTGAGTTCACAGTGGCTGCGATGCAGGTGGTGGTGTTCGCCGTCGGCGGATACTACATAATGCGCGGAAGAATGGATCTTGCAGATCTTGTGGCCTTCTCGCTCTATGTCTCGATTTTCACGACGCCTATCAGAAAACTCATTTTCTTCGTTGAGCAGTTCGAGACAGGCCGCGCCGGATTTGAACGCTTCCTTGAAATTATGCGCACTCCTGCCGCTGTTGAAGATGCTCCGGATGCGAAGGAGCTTGAAAGCGTTAAGGGCGACGTTGAATACAGAGATGTCGGCTTCCATTACGACACAGGCCCCGCAGTCCTTGAGCATATCGACCTGCACATCGCCCCGGGTGAAACTCTCGCCCTCGTTGGTCCATCCGGCAGCGGCAAGACGACTCTTAGCCAGCTTCTGCCCCGTTTTTACGACGTGACCGATGGCGCTGTGCTGGTGGACGGACAGGATATCCGCTCTGTTACACAGGCTTCGCTGCGGCGTCACATTGGCATAATCCAGCAGGATGTCTTCCTTTTTGCCGACACCGTACGCGAAAATATCCGTTACGGACGTCCTGACGCTACCGACGAGGAGGTGGCCCATGCAGCAATGCTCGCCGCCATCCACGATGAGATCCTCGCCATGCCCGAAGGTTATAACTCCTTTGTAGGTGAACGCGGCGTGATGCTGTCAGGCGGCCAGAAGCAGCGCATAGCCATAGCCCGCGTCTTCCTTAAAAATCCGCCTATCCTCGTGCTGGATGAAGCCACTTCGGCTCTCGACAGCGTTACAGAAGCTGCAATTCAGCGCTCACTTGAGGAGCTCAGCACGGGGCGCACCGTAATAGTAGTTGCCCACAGGCTCTCCACCATCCGCGGAGCAGACCATATCGCTGTGATTGAAAACGAACATGTTGCCGAATATGGCACCCATGAAGAACTTCTGGCAAAGAGCGGGCTCTACGCCGGTCTGTGGAACACGCAGAAACTCATGTGAGCTTCTATATGAAATCATCAAATCCTTGAAAGGAACTTAACATGAAACTCGAAGGGAAAAAGATAAACTTTCTGGGCGACAGCATAACCTTCGGATTCGGCCTGATAGATCTTCCGGAACTGCCCCCGGATTTTGACCCGGCTTCCATTCCGCCGGAGGATAACCCTATTCTCAACACCGACCCTGACACACTTGACGGATCGTTTGTCAACGAATTGCGAAGCGAATGCAGGCTTGCCGCCGCCAGAAACTACGGTGTTTGCGGCTCCAGGATAGCCCGCCAGCATTTCGACGGGCGGCCTGATATGTTCCCCGATACTTTCTGCGACCGCGCCGACCGTATGAATCCGGATGCGGACATAGTGGTCGTTTTTGGAGGCACTAACGATTTCGGCCATGGCAACGCTCCTCTCGGCACCATGGACGACCGCACGGACCTGACATTCTACGGCGCACTGCATGTGCTTTTCAGTAAGCTGAGAGAGAAATATCCATCCTCTGAGATCGTGGTCTGCACGCCGTTGCACCGTCTCGATGAAGACCTGCCCGGTGAGCCGGGTGCGAAGCTCATCACGGGAGCACCCCTCACAGAGTATATCAAAGCTATACGTGAGGTCTCAGAGTATTACAGTCTACCCCTTCTTGACCTTTATGCCTGCAGCGGACTGCAGCCTGCGGTCCCCGTTATCCAGCAGCTATATCTTCCGGACGGTCTGCATCCGAACAAAGCCGGTTATACTATAATAACCAGACGCATGAAGAGTTTTCTGGAGACTCTCTGAAATACTGCGTAAAAGCTTGAATAAACAGAGACGGCGTTAAAGCGACGTCTCTGTTTTTTATACGCTGCTAGTGACATTTCAAGCCCGATGTGTTATTATCCATATTGTGATATTATTTAAAAATATAAGAAAGGGGCAATACTAATGCAGGATTCACCGAGACTCGGCTTCGGCCTTATGCGTCTGCCCAGAGTGAACGGACAGATCGACACTGATACCGTTGCAAAAATGGCCGACCTTTTCCTTGAGAGAGGCTTCACCTATTTCGACACGGCATATGTATATGAAGGCAGCGAGGCCGCCTTCAAAAAAGCGGTAGTAGACCGCATCCCCCGCGACCGCTATACCATAGCGGATAAGCTCCCGGCCTGGGGTCTGAGCAATGGCAAAAGCCCCGAAGATATCTTCAACGAGAGCCTCCGCCGCGTGGGTGTGGACTATTTTGACTATTACCTCATGCACAACGTTAATGAGGACAGCGCTCCCGTATTCGATAAATACGATGCCTGGTCCTTTGTCAACAGGATGGTGGCCGAGGGAAAGATAAAGCATCTCGGCTTCTCCTGCCACGGCAAGCCGCCTCTTCTTGACAAGGTTCTTACCGAGCACCCGGAAGTGGAATTCGTGCAGCTGCAGATAAACTTCATGGACTGGACGGATGAAAATGTCCGCGCCAATGAGATGTACGAAATAGTCCGCAAGCACGGCAAGAGCGTCACCGTTATGGAGCCGATCAAGGGCGGCACTCTAGCCCTCATCCGTCAGGAGGCGAAGGACAAGCTCGCTGCTCTTGGCGAAGGAGGAACCGTGGCAAGCTATGCCCTGCGCTGGGTAGGCAGCCATGAGGGAATTAAGACCATCCTCTCCGGCATGAACAGCATTGAGCAGATGGATGAAAATACAAAGACTTTCACAGACTTCAAACCTCTGAACGAAGCGGAGCAGAAAGCTATGGATGAGTGCCGTGAGGAACTGCTTGCAGTTCCCACCGTGCCCTGCACCGCATGCCGCTATTGCTGCGAAGGCTGCCCGATGCATATAAATATCCCCGGAATGATGAAGATCTATAACGCCCTGCTCATTTACGGCGATCATCCCGGTGCCCACTTCATGTACGGCAGGGAGCAGGAGGACGGCAGCGGCAAGCTTTGCGACTGCATCAAATGCGGTCAGTGCGAAAGTGTATGCCCGCAGCACATAAAGATCCCTGAGATCCTTGAAAAAGCCTCCGCGTTCCTTGACAAATAAGTCTCTTGAGATAATAATTGGACCTGACCGTCCGTCCATCTGGGCGGACGGTCAAATGATCTCCGGAAGGTTATCTTATGAAAAAGGCATTATCATTTATATTTGCTCTGCTGATACTGATCCCGAACTGTGCAGCGGCATATGCTGCTCCTGCCACCACGGCCATACGTGATGCGGAAGGTCTGCTCGCCATCCGTGAAGTTCCCTCCGGGAGTTATACCCTTGAAGCTGATATCGATCTTGGCGGCTTAGACTGGAAACCTATAGCCTTCAGCGGCAGGCTCGACGGTAAAGGCCATACGATCTATAACCTGACTGTCACCTCCTGCGGCGAAGAAGCACGCACTACACTGGATGGAAACCTTAAACCTTATGACACGGTCTTCGCAGGGCTCTTCTCAGTTCTGGAAGGCGCCGAGGTAAAAGATCTGCATCTGAAAGGTGAGAGGATACTGATCGAAAGTTCCGAACACTGCTATGCCGGAGGTATCGCCGGGTATATTGACGGCGCCTCTATCAGCGGCTGTTATGTGGATGCACGGATCTGTCTTATAAACCACGCAGTTATGACAGGCATCGGCGGCATTGCGGGCTTTGGCTGCGGCAAAGTGAGCAACTGTGTTACCGATACAGAACTTATCTTTGAGGACAGGAACGCCGAATCACGCTGTGAGCAGTTTATGGGCGGAGTTCTGGCCTGCGGAGCTGCCGACATAGACGGCAACGACATCACCGTACGAGGCTACGACTCCTGCCTCGGTTATGTACACGACGGCGGACTCGTTGGCCTTTACTATGCATGCGGCATGAAGACTGACGCCAACTCTGTATGTGACAATATCATAAACGGATTCATCAGCTTCTTTGAAAACAATCCCGACCGCCGTGCCTACTGCGGGCCGGCTTTCGGTGAGCATCTGCAGATGCCTTATTATTTTCACGGCAACACTGATAATTTCGAACGCCGCGAAACATGGGATTACGATACTGTACTCTCCCCGGAAAAATGTACTGAACCTGATTATGAGGATGAAGTTACCCTTCCCGGCTGCGACAGCTGGGGCTTTACAAAACGCACCTGCAAAGGCTGCGGGTATAGCACAGTTGAAAACTATACTTCCCCGCGTCATACGCCCAGCGAATGGGAGACAGTGAAAAAACCAACTTATGAAAAAGCCGGCTCCGAGCATCTCATGTGCACAGTCTGCGGCAAAGAGATCGAAAAAAGGAGCATTCCGGCACTGGTCGCCTCTCAAAGCTGCAGTCTAAGCCAGCACTCAGTGCTTCTCTCTACAGGCGATACTCTCGAGCTGAAAGCGGAGGTCCTGCCCGATGACGCTACAGACTGCTCTGTAACCTGGACAAGTTCTGATTCTTCCGTTGCTGCTGTGGATGAAAACGGCAGCGTGACAGCCGTCGGTAAGGGACATGCTGTGATCACAGCTGAGACCGGAGACGGCTTCGCTTCCGACAGCTGCGAGATCACTGTTAGGGCAAGGCTGTTTCGCAGACTGCTCAGCCTTCTCAACTGATCTCTTTTTATATTACAAATAAGCAAAGAGGCAGAGCCGTTAACAGCTCTGCCTCTTTTATTATTCTCATCATGTCTGTTTTTTTATCGGGGCAAGTTCGTTCAGCAGTGTAAAACCCAGGATCAGCAGACCACCGACAGCCTGAAGCCATGTGAGTGGCTCGCCCAGGATAGTCACCGAGACGATAACCGCCACCAGCGGGTCGATATAACTTAATATCGCAGTCTTCTGGCCGGGCAGTTCCTTCAGCGATGAGAAATACACACAGTAAAACACTCCTGTGTGGATAAGTCCGATAACCAGCAGGCTTATCCAGCCTTTCAAGTTCATCGTGCCGAGTGTACTTCCGCCGCTGATTGCAACATATGGAGCTAGCACCACTATCGCCGCCAGAAACTGCAGAAGCGTCCTGTGGATTCCGTCCACGTTCTTAATGAACTTGTTGAGCAGTATCACCGTAGCATAAAGGAAAGCCGCGCCGATCCCGAACAAAACGCCTATCAGGTCTCTTCCTCCGCTGAAGCCTACAGTGCCCGTGATCAATACAAGTCCAAGTGTTGACATTACAAAGCAGAGGATCTGTCTGCCGGTAAGTTTTTCACGGAAAAGCACCGTTGAGGCAACGGTTACTATCACCGGAGCAAAGTAATAGCTGAGCGTGGCAAGGGATACGGTGGTATATCTGAACGCCTGGAAGAAAAGGATCCAGTTGACTCCCATCACTGCTCCTGAAAGCAGAAGCAGCCTTGCCTCTTTGCCGATTTCCCGGAAAGGGATCTTCTGCTTTGTTATCAGCAGATAAGCCCCGATGAGAAGCGCCGCCAGCACTGCCCTGTAGAGTGCGAGCTCGCCTGATGAGACGGAGATATTGCGGACGAAGAAACCTATGGTTCCGAACACGGCCATGGATACTGCCATCGCCACACGCGGATCTCTGAAAACCTTCATATGCTATCTCCTCTCATCAGTGATATTTCCGACATAATAGTTTATCCTGCAGCAGACTGTCAATCTTTTTCTCGCCGGAAGAGCTTTCCCCGTTGTTTTCCATCTGCATTTTATATATAATATCTTTATCTTATTTCAAAGAGAAATACCGGAGGCCGCAATTATTATGAAAAGGACAGTTTCTCTTCTTCTGGCAGTGATACTCATACTCGCTCTGGCGATCACCGCCTATGCCGCCACTGCTCCCGGTGACAC
>JAIKVS010000090.1 GCA_024685535.1 Oscillospiraceae bacterium
GACCGCATTAAAGATATGATAATCAAAGGATTTCAGAAACTTACGCTGCTTGACTTCCCGGGAAGGGCTGCAGCTACCATATTCACCCCGGGCTGCGACATGCGCTGCCCCTTCTGTCACAACGCTTCCCTTGTACTGAACGAGGGCGATATGACCGTTGACCAGGAGGAGGTCCTGGCCTTCCTGAAGAAACGGAAAGGCGTGCTGTCCGGCCTCGCCATAACGGGCGGAGAGCCCCTTATGCAGAAGGACATCATGGATTTCATGAAGCAGGTAAAGGACCTGGGTATGCTCGTAAAGCTTGACACCAACGGCAGCTATCCAAGCCGGCTGGAGGAGATCCTGAAGGCAGGGCTGGCTGACTATGTGGCTATGGATATCAAGAACTGCAGGGCTAAATATGCTGTGACTTCCGGCCTGCCGGAGAGCGTAAACGAAGGCCTCCTGTCCAACATAGACCGCAGCATCTCCCTGATCCGGGAGCTGGCGCCGGAGCACGAGTTCCGGACGACGGTCGTTAAGGAACTCCACACGCCAGAGGATTTCGAAGCCATCGGCCAGTGGCTGGCAGGAGCGGAGGCTCCTCTCAAAGGGAGCGATCCGGCCAGAACAGCGGATGACCCCTTCTTCCTGCAGGGCTTCGTGGACTCCGGAGACATACTTCAGCCCGGTCTTACCGCATACAGCAAGGACGAAATGGAAGAGCTCTGCAATATAGTAAAGAAGTATCTCCCGAAGGTTGAAGTCCGCGGATTGTAAGTGTTTATCGTCTATTGCTAATAGGCGATTAATGCAGATTCACGGCAGAGAGCCACTGGCGCACGGCTGCCCGGCGCATCCGCATTATCAAAATATAAAGCCTCTGTCCTAGATAAAAGGTGATATGTAAAAACATAATGAAGGTGAATACACTCTAACTCGGCAGAAAACGCAGTTATCTTAGGCGATAATTGCTGCCTCATCCTTAAAGAAGTCCCTGACTTAAAAACGTTGAAACACCCGGTCCAAGCGGCAGTCCCAGAAGACACCACACCATAAGCAGCAGCATCCAGACTGCAAAGAAACACAGCGAAAAAGGAAGCATCATGGACCAGAGCGTTCCAAATTCCGCCTTTCTGTCATACTTTTGCATGTACATTATAAACAATGGCACCGAAGCCATCACAGGGCATATAAGATTCATTGAAGAATCCGCTATCCTGTAGCAGGCCTGAACAAGCTCTGGAGACAGCCCCAGATGATAAAACATTGGAATGAAGGCCGGCGCCAGTATGGCCCATTTTACGGATGCCGCAGGTATTACAAGATTCAGGATTGCAACGATAAGGCCAAACAAAACGATCAGAAGCGACCAGTGCATATTGATCATATCAAGCAGCTGCGCTCCTCTCAGGGCAAGGACTGTGCTGATTCCTGATTCTCTGAAAAGTCCGCTGAACTGGGACCCCATAAATGCAGCCGCAAGAAAGGGCGCCATCTGCTCAAAGGTATGTTCAAAACAATAAGCAGCGTCCCTCGAGGACCTGAAATGCCCCGAAACATAGCCATAGATAAGTCCTGGTACCATAAATGCCGCAGAAATGATTGGCACGATACCATCTATCAGGAGAGAGTCATCGAGCAGGCTCCCGGTCTCAGAATTTCGGAACGGCGAGGATGCAGGAATGCAGGACAGCGCTATCAGCAGAAAGATCCCCGCAAAAACTGCATTGGCGATACGCATCGCCTTGATCTCCTTGGCCGTAAGCACCGGATTCACCCTTACGAGGCTGCCATCGCCTTCATCAGGGTCCCACTCCCCAAGCATGGGGATAACTATCTTTTCTACTATAAAAGTCCCTACCCCGACGAGTACAAAGGTAGAAAAGAACATGAAAAAATAGTTTCCGAGAGGTGTGATCTTATATGAAGGTGCAACAGTATCGACAGCTGTCTGGCTTAGCCCTGCAAGCGTCGCATCTATGGAGCCTATGATAAGATTCGCCGAATAACCTCCGGAGACTCCTGCAAAACCTGCAGCTATGCCTGCTATGGGGTGCTTCCCGCATTCCATAAAGATCAGCCCGGCCAGCGGAACAAATACGTAATAGCCTGCGTTCTCGCAGATATTGGACTGTATACCGATGAATATAACAACAGGAGTAATAAAAGCAGCAGGGACATTGCTGCACATGCGCTTAATAAGACTGCCCATCCAGCCAGATTGCTCAGCAAAGCCAAGCCCTATCAGTATCACAACCGTTAAGCCCATCATATGATAACCTGTGAAATTGCTTACAAGGTTTTCGATGATGTATACGAGGCCATATCTGCTCAGAAGATTGGTGACGCCCACAGTGCCCTGCCGGAGGCTGCCGTTTGCCGTATCTATCAGCTCCCCTGAAGCATTCCACCCAAGAAGGCTCCCAAGGAAGGAGAGGATCACGACGAATATACAAAGGTAAAAATAAAGGATAAGAGGCGGAGGGAGCTTGTTCCCAAGCCTTTCAACTGTAGATAAAAAAGCCTTGTTTTCCTGTCTTTTCTTTTGATCCATAGCACTGAAGAATTAGGTAAAAACAAATACTGCATTTTGATCCTGCTCATTTTAATACAGCAACATGCAGAAAACAAGCCATGCAGTCTTCCCGGCAAAAGCTGTGCTCCGGGGCTTTTGCTCATGATCAATCTCTTTTTTATAAATGCAGGACGCAGGAAAACGGCCCGAATGAGCCGTTTTTCCTACTGTCTGAAGGATTTTATGCCTTTGAAAAATTAATGATCCTTGCGCTTTCTGTAGAAATATTCGTCCAGCTGCTTCTTGATAGCATCGGAGAGCTTTCTTTCTACCGGGCAAATTGCTGCATCTGCTATACGGAGGGTAAATTCAGAGATGAAGTTTGCATCCTCCTGAATCTGCTTATCGGATACTATGCTTGCATTATCATAGCGGGAATGGATGACTGCACAGCTCTGGGGAGCAAGCTTTCCAAAGGAATAGGAAGGGATGCCCTTATCAGCAAAGCTGGAAGAATCGCTTGCCATTACCATCGGCATGGTCTTGATGGGGAACGCCTTCTCGCAGCTGAATGCCTTAAGATATGCGATGGCGGGATCTGTTGCATTTACGAAGCAGACAACTTCGCCCATAATGCTTCCGATCATATCCACATTTACATTGAGAGCGATCTTATCAAGCTCAGCCTCGTGCATCTTCACATAAGCCTTGGAGCCAAGGAGTCCTCTCTCTTCGCTGCCGCAGAACACTGCACGGATACCGTAGCGATGAGGAGCGCTCTTTGCAGCCATTTCCAGGGTGTTCAGCAGAGTGATGCAGCCGGTAAGGTTATCCCATACTCCGGGGGCAAGAGGTCTGGAGTCCAGATGGCAGCTCATGGTAATCCATTCATCTGTGGTTCCCGGGATCTCTGCGATCGTATTCCAGGAATGTCCTGTGCTTTCGTCCTGATCGATGACGATTTTGACAACAGGGAGATTCTTAACCAGCTTTACGGCGTCCTTTGCGTTGATATTTACGCCAAGCACCTTTCTGCCCTTTGCCATGTACTCTCTGAGTTCTCTGAGGTCTATATCATTGTCGCGCCATTTAACATCGCCGTCATAAGTGATGAAGCCAAGTGCGCCTGCATCAAGCATATCATGATAATTGAAAGTGGAAACAAGCCCGTCGAAAAGAACTATCTTGCCCTTGACCTTGCTCAGGGAGATCGGGTCGAAGTCTGCAATGTAGCAAAGAGGAGCCTCTATGCTGCCGCTTCCGCAGCATTCATAAGCCTTGCATGCCACTTCTTTTCCGTCAGCATAAAGATGTGCATCGTTGATCTTTGTAACTGCAACTTCAAATGGTTCAACTCTGGCCTCTGCTCCGAGAGCTCTGGCTTTTTCTGCAAGGTATTCTGCAGTCCATTTTTCTTCTTTAGATGCGCTGACCCTGATATGCCCTGCATCCTTTATTATTTTCTGTATCTCTCTTTGAATCATGTTTCGTTTCCTTTGCTTTCTTTAATTACTTGGCTTTCTTGGGAAACAGCATCTTCAGGAGCAGCAGTGTGCCGGCGCCCTGAATTGCAGGGGATGCATAGTTGAAGGTTCCGGTCACCACATCGGGCAGGACCTTAAGGAGCCAGGAGCCGAGGAATATTACGATCAGCAGGAATACCAGGTTAACAAATACAGAGGTGATCATGCCGAACATTCCAGCAGCATCACCCTTTTTGCTGCCCTTTACTGCGCCGACGTTGTTCATTGCAGCGAAGGATACGGGTGCTCTCATGGATCCGATGTTTCCTGAAGTGTAACCCAGATAGAGTCCGGGGATACCAAGGATAGGCAGCCACATAAGAGGTTCGGTGAACCATGACCAGCCTTCCTGCACCAGCATGGCTGCTACTGTACCGGCAAGGACCTTCCCGCCGGGGAAGCCGCCCTTTGCGAACACATAGAGCGGAGCGAGCCAGGTTACCAGCATGATGGCGATCATGATGCCGCCGCCGAATTTATGAATACTCTTAAGATAATTGTTATATGCTTCTTCTTCGTGAGCTTCCTGCTCAGGAGTCAATACTTTATTTTCGTCCATTTTGTTTCTCCTTTATGCCAGTATGCCCTTCCAGATCAGAGAGGATGCCATACCGATCATTACGGCAAAGCCCAGTGTCCAGTTGCCGAGCCACTTGGCCTTGGTGTTCTGTGCAAGATAGTCCAGAACAAACATTGCGACTACAGCGGTACAGATAACGCCTGCATTGATCTTGCTTGCCTTGATCTGCATGTAGATCATCCAGCTGAAGTATGCTACAGGGAATCCCTTTGTCAGCAGAACAACTGGGAGTGGCATCTTGTCCTTATCACTCTTTGGGGAGAGCCATTTTCCGAACAGCTTTCCAAAGCCGAGGCAGTACACCGGAACCATGATAAAGTAACCGGTGGTCATGAATGCGCAGGCGAACTGAGCTGCACCAAAGGCGGGCATTGTAAGTTCATCATTACCCAGAGCCACGCCTGCCACAAGGGCACCTGCAGTAGCGGATCTGATCTCTGTGCCTGCGGATCCTACGATACCTATTCTAAGGAGCGTCATGGGAGCGCCCAGCAGGTTTACAAAGGACATTGCGAGGATAAATACAGCTACAGCCGGTCCTATGGTAGCAAAAATACCGGTCTTTGTTGCTGTTGAGATTTCATCCTCTGTCATGATGTGCTCGCTCAATACATAGTCCTTAGTTCTTTTTCTGATCAATAAGGACTGGGTAATCAGAAGAGCAATTACCGATGCGGTTATTAACCATAGCACAGGGCTATTGGCAACAGCCTTTACTTCTTCACTCATCATAATAAATAACTTCCTTTCTTGAATTTTGAACCGAGTCAAGAATTTGATATCCAGAGAATAGCACCATTTTTGACCCGAGTCAATAAATTTTGCTGTTTTTTATTCTAAAGGATTGTATTTTTTAATTATAAAATGTATTCTAAATATGATATGGCAAGCACGAAAAAAGGGTTAGAAACACAAAAGAAAATAGTGTCAACAGCTACGAAGCTCTTCTATGAAAAAGGCTTTGCAGCTGTGACTGTAAAGGAAATATGCGATGCAGGCGGAATGGCAAAATCCCTGTTTTACTATTACTATGTCGACAAAAAAGACCTCTCGACTCAGATGCTGAGAGTTTTTCTGGCAGAGGCATATAAATATGCCAGTAATGATGGCAAGTATTCTGCGTTAAGCGAAGATGAAGAGAACCGCTCCATTTTTTATGATGCCTTCTGGCTGTCTATCATGAAGGACGAGCGCATAAAAAGGATATTCTCAGAAGCGGTATACGAGATGCCTGAGTTCTGGTTTTCAGGCAATGGCATCACCTTCGGTGCAAGCCAGTATGCTGCAGAACAGCAGAGGCTCACCAGAAAAGGCTTCGATATGATTTCCTCATATATCGGGGCACTCCCGCTGATGCTGAAGAGACTGATCGATATAGAGGACACTAAGGTGAGCCCCGAGGAGTTTCTTATTTATACTCAATATCTTGAACGTTCTTTTTTCAACACAGACACCCGGATGATCAGGAACACCGTTACCAGGCAGGTAGAAACTGCATCCGAAAACCTGATCGATCTATCATCGATATTCTT
>JAIKVS010000094.1 GCA_024685535.1 Oscillospiraceae bacterium
TGCCGCAATACTCATCCATGCGGCGGTCGACGGCATCATGGTAATAGTTTCCCGTTATTCGTCTTCAGTAGTCATAACAGAAGTGTCCATAGGAGCAATGACATTGCTGGCAGTTTTCGCCGCAGTAAGTGTCTGGCGTAACAACTCCGTCCCGTCTGCTCCGGAAGAAGTCCTACTGTCCGATTGAAACTTAACTGCCAGGGAGGCCATTTTATGAAAAACATCCTGATAATCTATACCGGAGGCACCATAGGCATGGTGCCCACCGAGAACGGATATTCCCCCAAAGAGGGCTACTTCATGGGAGCCCTTGAAAAGATAGGCGGCCTGCATCATTTCAGCATGCCTCACTGGGATTTCGTTGAGATGTCTCCCCTGCTGGATTCTTCAAACATCTCCGTTGAAGAATGGAATAAGATCGCAGAAACCATAGCCGATAATTATGACAGCTACGACGGCTTCGTTATTCTCCACGGAACCGACACCATGGCATATACAGCCTCAGCGCTTTCATTCATGCTTGAAAACCTTTCAAAACCCGTTATACTCACCGGCTCCCAGATACCTCTTTGCGAGCTTCGCAGCGACGGGCGCGACAACCTGATAACATCTCTGCTCATCGCCGCTGACGACAAGGTGCATGAGGTCTGTCTCTGCTTCGGAGGGCTGCTGCTGCGCGGCAACAGGACAACAAAGTATTCGGCTGACGGCCTTGTGGCTTTTTCCTCTCCGAATTATCCGGCGCTGGCAGAGATAGGCATATCCATTCGTTACCACCGCCCTGCGCTGCTCCCTAAGCCGGACGGGACGCTTCACCTTCAGAAGCTGGAAAGCATACCGATTGGAGTTTTGAAAGTGTTCCCCGGGATACAGTTCGAGCTTTTTGAATCCATAATGACGGAGACCCTGCGCGGCATAGTGCTGGAGACTTTCGGAGCAGGCAACATCCCTGAAGGAAGCGGCGCTCTGCTGCCCATAATACACAAGGCATTCATGAACGGCACAGTGGTCACGGTGTGCTCACAATGCGCCCAGGGCACGGTAACTCTCGGAACATATGAAACGAGCAACGCGCTGATGCGCGCAGGTGCCGTCAGCGGACACGACCTCACTACCGAAGCGGCAGTAACAAAGCTGTATTATCTTTTCAGTAAAAATCTTGGTAAGGATGAAATAAAAGCTGCTATGGAGCAGGATCTTCGCGGTGAGCTTACTTTACGCGACTGAGCGCTCAGTCCACCGTTACCAGCAACAGCGGGTTGCTTGTCCTTAGCAGATCCTGTTGATAGAATATGACTATAATAATTAACAGGAGTGAATATAAAATGGATATCCGCAATATACTTAAAAATCTTCGTGAAAAGAACGGACTTACACAGGAGCAGCTTGCAGAGCGCGTGATGGTAACCAGACAGGCCGTGAGCCGCTGGGAAAACGGTGAGACACAGCCCAACACAGATACGCTGAAACTGCTTTCCAAGGAGTTTAACGTCTCCATAAATACTCTGCTTGGATCTCCAAAATCTCTCATCTGTCAGTGCTGCGGGATGCCTTTGAGTGAAGACGGCATGATCAGCAGAGAAAAGGACGGGAGCTTCAACGAAGACTACTGCAAATGGTGTTATGCGGACGGAAGCTTTGCCTATGACTCAAAGGAGTCTCTGCTGGATTTTCTCATAAATCATATGCCGGACTCCGATAACAAACCTGAAGCGGAACGCCGCGCCTTATATGACAGATATCTCTCTCAGCTTAAACATTGGAAAGCGTGAAAGGACTCCCTGGATAGCGCATCCAAAAAAGCAAAAACTGCCGTTCGTCTGATAAACAGTGAACGGCAGTTTTATTACTGCTCAGTGTATTGTTATCAATAATACGGGAACAGCTTCAGGCGGTTATCTCCGCTTCGGTTCGGCCGCTCCAGCGTTACCTTGCCGGAGGCCGCCCATTCAGTACCACGAACGAGCATAGTGATGAAGTTGAAGCGGTCAAGCGCCTCCCAATGGCCTATGGATGTCACGAACACACGGCCTTTGCCGTATTCATTGGTCCAGATCACGGGCGTATACTCATTCACGCCTGGCATGTTCTCCAGCTTGCCGTCCGGAATCTCCACAGGATGGTGCGGAGGCGGGAATCCTGGAACGCGGTAGTTTTCAACATCGTCATAGATGGAGGCAAGAACGTGCATTTTCGCCTCCGGATGGACTATGACCTGGGAGAACAGATCATCGAATACGTTCATCCATTTCTTATCTATGTCTTTGGTGATGGGACTGTCGGGGTCGGTGATCTCAACGAAATGGTCGTCTTTCGGGCAGCGGCGGCAGCCCATTGTCATATCGCAGTAACCGCCCAGCAGCTTGCGCCACTCATCCGGCCAGTCATGATCGACCCACACTGTGGAGTGATAGAAGACTATGCCCTTTCCTTTGGCAACGAAGTCATATATCGCAGCCTCTGTCTTCTCACCGAACCGGCGTCCCTTCTCAGTCGGGAAGAGTTTTCCGTCGTAGTCGATGAACAGAGCGTCATAGGGCTCTAGGTATTCAGGGGTAATGTTGCGGAGCTCTTCTGTATAGACTACATTGAATCTTCCGGTCGCCTCGAGAAGTTCGCGAAGGCGTGCAGTTATCTTACGTCCCTGATGCTCTACGGTGATCAGGCCGCCCACCAGCAGAATATTGAGTTTATCCATTCTTTTTCCTCCAATCGTTCTTCTTAACTCGCTAAGCAAAACAAGTTTATCATAATGCTTCGGCAAATGCTATTTTTTTCTGAGGCATATCAGATGATTATACCGTTCAGATGGTCCACCTCATGCTGTATTATCTGCGCAGTTTGGCCGGAAAAGGTCTGCCTGTGCTTTTTCCAGCCGCTGTCAGTGTATTCCACCTCAATATTCATATACCTCAAGGTCCTTCGTAAACCGTCCAGGGAAAGGCAGCCCTCTTCTGTTTCGTAAGGTCCTTCCTTTGCGGTTATTACCGGATTGAACATAACGATGTTGAGGATGCCCATGTTTACTATGATTATCCTCTTTCGTATCCCTATCATGTTGGCAGCCATCCCAACGCACCGGTCCTGATTGGCCCTCAGCGTATCCTGCAGATCCCTGCCGGTCTCAAGGTCCTTCAAAGGTGGCATCTTCCGACTTCTGCCGGAGAAAAAGGGTATCTCTCATTACAGGTTTTACCATGAAACCATCTCCTCTGTCACTGTTCGTACTTTTTCCTTATCCTTCTCAGCTTAAGTCCGCAGTACACGATCATATACACATATATTACGAACAGCGCCCCGAACAGTATCCCGAAAAACAGCTCCGCCCCTCCGTAATAATCCCCGAACAATACCCTCACGAAATTAGGTATGACGCAGCAGAAAAAAATGACACAAAGCGGCATCAGCTTTGTTTTGACTATATGGCTTACCATTTCAACGCGTGATGCGTTATCCGAGAACAGTTCTCCGTCCTCATCCGTCTCAGCGGCGGATGCCGGCTTCCTGAAATAAAGCCATCCGAAGCACTTCCCGCAGTATTCCCAGCCGAAATCATTCAGCATCTGCATATACTCTTCGGTCTGCTCTGAGTTTTTGTAATCTAGCCTGTAGATCACATCCTCAGGCTCGCACTCTTCGAATGTGAAAAAGCATGGCGGAGTCATCTTAACAAGCTTCCATCCGTTCCTGTGCTGTTTTCTAAGCCAGAGCTCCTCCTCTTCGTAATCAGCTATGGTGAAGAAATGTACAAGTGTTTTACGCATCGACGTTCTCTCCTTTGCTGTTTCTATATAATCTTTCGATCCTTCTGATCTCCGTTTCGAGTATCTCCCTGCCGAGTGCCGTGACCTGATAAAGTTTTCTTTTTTCCTCTTCACGGCAAAAGCTTATCAGCCCGTCCGCTTCCATTTTTGAAAGCGCGCCGTACATTGTACCTGCGCTTATATTGACCGCTCCGCCGGTCAATTTTTTTACCTGCTGGCTGATGCCGTATCCGTGCTGCGGCGTCTGCAGGAAGAAGAGAATATAAAAGCCGGACTCCGTCATCGGCACATATATTCTCCTGATCCTGTCGTCCATGATTCCTCCTTACTATCCGACTGCGATATATCGGACTGCGATATAATATATATCGCAGTCCGATATATTTGTCAAGAGTTTTTTATAAATTACAGAAGATCCCATGAGCGGTATGATAATACAGTGATCCAACAGTGTTCTGAGGCTGACCATATTCTGTTCCACATATCTGTTTACTTGATATTTAGCCCCCGCAGTAGTATATTTTCAGCAATAATTCAGTTTTGAAGGATTCAGTATGAACCAGATCAATTTAGTGGATGAATATCTGAAAGCTCAAAGCCTCGGGTTTAAAGAAAAAAGGGAGCTTGAGTCCCGTGGTCTATCCCCTTATCCCGCAGTGCTTGAAGAGCTCTTTCCCCAGGCCCTTCACTCTGCCGCAACAGTGCTTCCCCTTGTTGAGATCCCCGCTGACCGTATCATCGGCACTGTTTCGGCTGGAAGGACAGGTGTGTTCTCTGCGTCATTTCTACCCTTGGCGGACTCAGGCAGCGAATTCGGTGCAAAATGGATCGCACTCTGCAACGCTCATCTTTCAGATACGGGCATTCGTGATCCGATCGAGTGTGTTGAGTATCTGGGTGATTTCTATGTAATCGAGGGCAACAAGCGCGTAAGTGTTCTGCGCTATTTCGGCGCTGTAAGGATACCCGCGAAGGTCCGTCGCCTGCTTCCTGCGGAAAAGGACAGTCCGCGCGCTGCTGCCTACTATGAATTCCTTGATTTCTATAAAACCACGCATATTTACGATATCCAGTTCGCTGTGCCGGGAGAATATGCAAAGCTTCTCGCCGCACTCGGTAAAAAAGTGAGCGATGAATGGTCTGAGAGGGAAACGAAGAGATTTGTTTCCGTATTCAGCCGTTTCAAGGAAGCCTTCAACTCCGTGAGTTCAAAGGATCATTCGCTTAAAGCCGAAAATGCACTGCTGCTGTTTTTGAAGGTTTATACATATGATCAGCTGGGCGAGATGTCTTCTCCGGAGATAAAAAAAGCTCTGATCAGCCTATGGCAGGATATAAAAGCCTCATCCGGATCCGAAGAAATCACAGTAAAAACGGCGCCTGATGAAGAAAAGAAAAAGAGCGTGATATCCAAGCTCATCTCCGGTGCGCCGAAGAAGCTGAATATTGCCTTTATCTGCCAGAGCGACACGGAGAAAAGCACCTGGACACGCGGTCATGCTGAGGGGGCTGCCTATCTTGCCAGCGCTCTGGGCGACAGTGTTTCCATGAAGATCTATTTCCATGCCGATACTGCAAAAGATGCCGAAATACTTATTGGTGAGGCAGTGTCGGACGGTGCGGATCTTGTATTCACAACAACGCCGCAGCTTCTGGATGTAACTCTGAAATCCGCCGTTATGCACCCGAAGACAGGTTTCTACAGCTGCTCTGCCTGCCAGCCTTTCTCAAGTGTGAAAAGCTATTACTGCCGCATTTACGAGGGCAAATTCATAACAGGGCTTATCGCCGGAGCGCTGGCAGACAACGATCTGGTGGGTTATGTGGGCTCATATCCGATAATGGGCGTTCCCGCATCGATAAATGCTTTCGCGCTCGGTGCAAGGATGACCAATCCAAGGGCCAGGATCCTGCTCGAATGGAGCGCCACCGAGTATGACTGTGTGAAAAAGCTGCGTGAAAAAGGAGTTAATGTGATATCGAACCGGGATATTCCTACCCCGGATGTTAATTATCTGAACCACAGCTATTACGGCACCTTCACGATAGATGATGCAGGCAGTCTTACTCCGATCGCCTCGCCTGTCTGGATGTGGGGAAAGCTGTATGAGAATATAGTTCACACCATACTTACAAACAGCGTAGATAAAAATGAGCATGTAGTGAACTACTGGTGGGGCATGGATTCGGGCGTTATAGACATCGCCCTTTCAGATCTTGTGCCAAAAGGCGTGCGGACGCTCGCCGAGATCCTTATCGGCAAGCTTAAAAAAGGCGATCTGGATATTTTCGCGCAGAAGATAACTGCGCAGGACGGTTCTTTGATCTCGGACGGCATAACTCCTCTTTCCTCACTCGAAATACTGAAAATGGATAAGCTGATGGATGCCGTGGAGGGACATATTCCTGAATACGATGAGCTGTTCCCGTTTTCCCGCGGACTCGTACGTGCACTAGGTGTCCATCGCGAACGCATACCGCCTGAGCCGGAGACATGAGATGAAGATACTTGCTGTTTCTGATGAAGAATGCCCGGCGCTGTGGGATTATTACGTTCCCGGCAGGCTTGAGCCATATGATCTCATCCTGGCCTGCGGAGATCTTAAAGCTTCATATCTCACCTTTCTTGTGACGATGAGCCATGCAAGGCTCCTGTACGTACACGGCAATCACGATGTGAACTATGCCTCCCTCCCCCCTGAAGGCTGCGATGACATCGACGGACAGCTCGTAGTATATAACGGTGTGCGCATCCTCGGGCTCGGCGGATGCCTGTGGTATCATGACGGACCGCATCAGTACACTGAGAAACAGATGCAGCGCAGGATTTCCAGACTGCGCCGCAGTATACAAAAAGCCGGGGGCGTGGACATAGTGATCTCCCACTGTCCGCCCAGAGGCCTCGGCGACACTGATGCTCCCGCACACCGCGGATTTGAGGCATTTGTAAGCCTGCTCGAAACATATAAGCCCAGGTATCTGCTCCACGGGCATACGCATTTAAATTACGGCAGGGATATTCCT
>JAIKVS010000133.1 GCA_024685535.1 Oscillospiraceae bacterium
ATCGGAGAACACAGCTTTCAGGGAGTGACTGCAGCCGCCTGGTGTTCATGCCTTAAAGAGGGCTGGGATGAAAATACGATGCTCCAGTACGGTGCAGATAAGCTTACATGGAGCAAACATGTTTATGATGATGGCGAAACGGTAAAAGAAGCCTCTTGCACGGAAGACGGCGTCACAAAATATACCTGTGATCTCTGTGGAGATTCATATGAGATAGCTATACCTGCACCGGGGCATACCATCGTTATCGACCCTGCCGTGGAACCGGATTTTGAAAAAGATGGACTGACAGAGGGTAGCCACTGCTCTGTATGCGGTGATATAATAGTTGCACAGGAACCTGTACCAAAGCTGGGATATACTGTTGATCTCTCTGCGGTACCTGAGGGCAGAGCTGTTGAGATAAACGGCGTGTTATGTGACATAAACGAGCCGCCTGTGATCAAAGAAAAAACGGCGATGTTTGCAACTGCTTACGAGTACGGGCAAAGCAAAGGCGCTGACCTGGTTAAGCAGTATCCTTCATCCATGAAGGTATACAGGCTAAGCTGCGATGAGGCAAACAGCACCTATACTGCAGAGGAACTCGGAGCTCTCGACAATCTGCTGACCTATTCAGGCTTCTCCATCAGAATAACGGGAGTGCCGGGCATCAGAATGATAACCTCCGTAAGGGAGTCTCTGAAGAACTATCTCATAGACACCGGTCTTGACGGTTACAAGCTCCTCGAATACGGTACGCTTGTACAATGGGAAAGCGAACTGAATGGCGCTGCGCTTACATTTGAAACGTGTGGAAACAGATATGCAGCTGCATATAAAAAGGGAGTAAGCGATCCGGTGTTTGCAAGAGCCGGCGGCTATCTGATGTATACCAATGTATTTGTCGGCTTTACAGAAACCCAGTGCGCTCAGGAACTCGCCATGCGGCCTTATATGAAGCTTCAGAATGATGAGGGCAATCAGATAGTTTTGTATGGCGGGACGCTTCACAGATCCATCGGCTTTATAGCCCTGCAGAACAAAGACGCGTTTTTGCCGGGCAGCGGCGCATATGAATATATCTGGAAACTTATCCGTGCGGCATATGGAAATTCTTATGACGGCAGCTATAGAAAAGGGTAAAAATATATAATATATACAGGAGGAAACTAAAAATGGATGCAATGAAAGCAACACTGGCAGGCTGGCTGACTACAGGCGCAAAAGTTATAATCGCGCTGATCATCCTGCTTGTCGCATTCAAGATCATCAATGCGGTAGCCCGCAAAGTGGAAAAGAAGCTGCTTGATGCGGGAAAACTTGATAAGACCCTGACCAAGACCCTGACCTATATTATCAAGATAGCCCTTAAGGTCATAGTCGTGATCTCCTTGGCGGGATTTCTCGGGATCGATACCACCGGTATCGCGGCTCTCGTGGCAGCTCTGGGAGTCAGCGCCGGGCTTGCTATCAATGGAGCACTAAGCAATCTGGCCGGCGGCGCACTTCTCCTAATAACAAGGCCGTTCAAAGTCGGAGATTACATCTCAGCGCAGGGCTATGAAGGCATAGTGGAGGATATCCGGATAGTAAATACCAAGATAGTCACTGTTGACAACAAAGTAGTATACCTGCCGAACGGAGCTCTTTCCTCTGGAAGCATACTGAACTTCAGCGAAAAGGATCTCCGCCGCGTGGATCATGTTTTCTCTGTAGGCGGAAACGATCCGGAGAAGGTCAAGGAGACCATTCTCAAGGTATGCGAAAGCTGCGAAAAAGTCCTGCAGGATCCCGCGCCGTTTGCAAGAGTATCTGATTATGGCGCCGGCAACGGAGTGAAGGTAACGCTCAGAGCCTGGACCAAAACAGAAAACTACTGGGATGTTTACTTCGACCTGCTTGAAAAGGTCAATGCGGCCTTTGACGCCAACGGGATCACCATCCCGTTCAACCGTCTTGACGTCCACGTTAAAAACTGAAATAACCGGTAACAGAAAAAGCCGCACGCATTTAAAAGTGTGCGGCTTTTGATATTCTCATATCATACAGCGGTGCGGTCTATATTCACAACGGCAAAACAGTGGGTGAATGAGGAGCTTACTGTTTCCTTTATCATAGCTTCAAGCTTACTGTCGCCGATCTTGAAATCCACAGGCACTGCTGCATCAAAGATCAGGTTAGTGTGCGAAGGGCCGGGTACTACACGGAAATCATGTATTTTTATTTCTTCGCTGATATCACGCTTCAGTGCCTCAAGCACTTTGTCGCGAAGAGTGTTTATCTCGGGATTTGCTGAATCTATCGGATCCATGTGGATCGTGGCAAGGCAGCCGAATTTCTCTTTTAGTTCTGACTCCGCACTGTCGACCACGTCATGGAGCCCGAAGAAATCGCCGTGTCCGTCGACCTCGGCATGCAGTGAGATGAACGTTCTTCCCGGACCGTAATCGTGCACGAACAGATCATGGATCCCCAGTATCTCCTTATGCGCCATAACGGTATCCTCTACGCTGCGCACAAAATCAGGATCCGGAGCACTGCCGAGCAGCGGGGCTATCGTATCCTTGGCTGCGCTGTATCCGGCATAGATGATGAAAAGTGCAACGAACAGCCCGGCCCAGCCGTCAATGTTGACTTTGAAGAAATATGCCACTGCCATAGATAAAAGCACAACTAAAGTGGAGATGGTGTCTGTCAGGGCATCAAGCGCGGTCGCCTGCATCACGGATGAATTAATCTTCCGGCCTATTCTGCGGTTGTACAGGGAGATGTAGATCTTAACGGCAATAGCGGCGATAAGGATAATGGCAGGCAGCAGTCCGGGTTCCACCGGAGTCGGGTCGATTATCTTTTCAATGGAGCTTTTTCCGAGATCAACGCCTACAAGTATTATTATTGCGCTTATCGCCAGTCCCGTTATGTATTCTATCCTGCCATGGCCGAAAGGATGCTCCGGATCCGGCTTTTTGCCGGCAAGTGCAAAACCGAGCAGGGTTATCACGGAAGATCCGGCATCGGAGAGGTTGTTGAAAGCGTCCGCGATTATTGCAACAGAGCCGGATATCAGTCCTGCGGCATATTTCCCGGCGAAGAGCAGAAGATTAAGAAAAATGCCATATATCCCGCAGAGAGTGCCGTAAGCGGTGCGCACGCGGGGCTCATTGCAGTTTTCACTGTCATGTATGAATAGTTTTATCAGGAGATTGAGCATATCAGAACTCCGGTTTTGAAACTCCAAAGTATTTCTCGGCAAAGTCCACCCGGTCCACGGTGAATTCTCTGCCGCGCAGGTATTCAAGGATACCGGCATCAGTAGGGAAGGTGAATACCAGCTTATAAGAGTATAATGCCTGACCCTTCTCGCCGTATGAACGGTTTATCTTTTCCACGCCGTATTTTCCGTCGCCGAGCAGAGGATAACCTGCATAAGCCATCTGAGCACGGATCTGGTGAGTTCTGCCTGTGAGCAGTCTGCATTCCACCAGAGAAAGACCTCCGGCAGTGCGGAGTACCCGGTATTCTGTCACGGCAGTTCTGGCTCCGGGCTCGTTTTTTTTCTTGATATATACCTGGTTTCTGACAGAGTCCTTGAAAAGGTAGTTTTCCAGCCTGCCCTGAGGAGGCTTCGGTCTGCCCTGAACGGCGCACAGGTAGTATTTCTCTATCTCACGGTCCTTAATTTTTTCATTCAGGATCCTTAGAGATTCGGCATTCTTGGCGGCTATCACGATTCCGCCGGTGTTGCGGTCTATCCTGTTGCATAAGGCCGGGGTGAATGAGTTTTCCTTTCTCGGGTCCCATTCGCCTTTTTTGGCAAGATAGGCCTGAATGTTGGCTATGAGAGTATTATAGTCCCAGGTTCCGGCGCTGTGGCAGAGGATACCGGGCTTTTTGTCGGCAAGCAGGATGTTCTCATCTTCATAAACTATGTCCAGCTTGGGTGTGCCGACCTTGAGATAGGCGTTTTCCTCGCGCGGAGTCTCAAAGAACTCGTCATTTATATATAGGCATACGCGATCGCCTTCGGAAAGACGGCAGTCGCGCTTGGAGCTTTTGCCGTTTACCTTTATGCGTTTCAGCCTTATGTACTTCTGGAGAAGAGACTCCGGTAGCAGGGGAACGGACTTGCCGACAAAACGGTCGAGACGCTGGCCTGAATCGTTCTTTGCAATAATGAATTCTTTCATGAAAAATCCATCCGTAAAGCCGTTTTTTCTGGATTATACAACACAAAAATAGTGTTGACAAGCCTTGACAAGTCTACTATAATATCAAAGCTGACGTTTTCGGGCCGTTTCCGGAAAGCGGGGTTTGTATGCTGCTCGACTTAAGAGAGATCATTGAAGTTCCAGGAAAAAGCATCAGTTTTGACAGGGACATCGAATCGGATAATCTGGCCTTTGACTCTGTAAGGTCATTCATTACTCCGTTGCATGCAAAAGGCGTTGTCAGCAATGAGGCCGGAGTGCTTCATCTAAGGGGCGAAGCCGCCGCTGATCTGCTTTGCGTATGCGACAGATGCGGCGAGGAGTTCGAAAGTGAGAAGATCACGCAGCTTGAAGCTGTGATCGCAGAGGGAGACAATTCGGAAGATCCCGAGTTGTTCGTCCTGCGCGATGACGGGATAGATCTTGACGAAGTCGTTTCCACCTGTTTTATTCTGGATATGGAGACGAAGTTCCTCTGCAGGGAAGACTGCAAGGGAATCTGCCCCGGCTGCGGCGTCGATCTCAACAAAGGCACTTGTAAGTGCAAAAAACAAATCGATCCAAGATTTGCTGTGCTTGAGCAGCTTTTGGATAAAGACTAATTTAGCTGCTCAGAACAGCTGATATCAGGAGGTGTCATCATGGCGGTCCCGAAGGGAAAGGTA
>JAIKVS010000176.1 GCA_024685535.1 Oscillospiraceae bacterium
TCGCAAAACAGGACAGCCCCTTATACGCCGCACTGACCCGTCTTGAATCAATCAGAAAGAAAATGCCATACAGATAAGACTGTATGGCATTTTCTTTTAATAAACTGTTACGAATCCGCCTACAATCATTGACGGGAACATCCTTGAGGATCTTTGCGAAATCATAGAAGGAATTTATTCGCTTCTGCGTATCATGAACAACGCCGCATATACTACCAGACATACCGGCAGCCATGCCAGGCTGTAGCCCGCAAGAGGAAGCCTGTTGTAAAAGCTGCTCAGACCGTCCCATCCAAGCGTAAACATATCGCTGTATCGTACCGCCAGCTGCAGAACACTCACAGCCAGAGAGCTGATCACAGCCCATTTCGCCGCCAGCATGTTTACGGCTTTATCCGCTCTTCCATAAATTCAGTAGAAGATCGCTATTACAATTGCAGGCGGATAACACGCATCAAGGATCGGGCCTATGACCTTTACTATCGTGTCCAGGTCAGCAAACGATACTATCGCCGATAAAACGCATGATATTATGCAGAAGTTGCGGTATGAGAAAAGCTTAGGATTCTTTGAGGCAAGGAGTTCCTGCCATATCTCCGATGTCGAGGAGACGGCTCCTACCGCAGTTGTCAGAGCTGCTGTGACAAGAGCGATATTGAAGAGGATGCCTCCTGTATTACCCCACAACACCCTTACCATTTCCGTGTAGAGCGCTGAGAGTGTCAGATCTATAGTGCCGCCGGTATTAGCTCCGGCTATCATATGGCCGAGAATCGTGACCGCAAGCAATCCCAGGCCCACAAATCCTATTTTTATAAGATTCCGGTTAGTGTCTCTTTCGCTTATGCCGGCATTTTTTATGCCCTGGATCACAATTATTCCGAAGAGCATGGCACATTGAAGGTCTGCCGTAGCGTATCCTTCAAGGAAACCATAGACTACCGGATTCTGATTGAATGACGGTGGCGCCCATACGTCGCTTATCGGGCACAGGATGCTCTTTGTTATTACAGCTGTCACCACTACAATAAGTATCGGGAACAATATCTTTCCTATCTTATCAATTACCTTTCCCGGATTAACGACAAACCAGTATGTGATCAGGTAGTAAATAACTGAGAAAGATATCACAGGCAGCATGCTTTCGCTCTGCAGCCCGGTGATCTGTACGATGCCCGCCCATGCAGCCGCGCTCATTCTCGGCACCATGTAAAGAGGTCCGATCACAAAAATCGTCAGAGCCACGAAGAACGTGCCGAATCCAGGCGACAGGCGCTTCGAAAGCTCAAGGAAGGTGCCGTCACCGCGCGCCAGTGCAAGGTATCCAAAGTACGGTAGAATAACTCCTGAAAGCAGGACTCCGATAAAAACCGGCCACAAAGCCGTACCGGCATCCTTACCCCACTGAACAGGAAAAAGCATGCATGCTGCTCCAAAGTGCATCGAGAACAGTGCTCCTCCCATTATCAACAATTCTTTTACTCCGAGATC
Source organism: Oscillospiraceae bacterium (assembly GCA_024685535.1). Taxonomy (GTDB): domain Bacteria; phylum Bacillota; class Clostridia; order Oscillospirales; family Oscillospiraceae; genus Limivicinus. The sequence continues at coordinate 1,492 of JAIKVS010000176.1, forward strand.
CTTCCTCACCATGTCTTCCTCCGCATTTTATTCTACCACATCGTCGCTTTTTTATTTATGCGGAAAGCGACGGCAGTACACAGCTGCCATCGCATTCATATCTGATATAGACTTTTTAAAGGGTTTTTTACTTTTTTTCTGATGGTACTAATTCAGTAACCTTTACCATAACGAATGTCATGATTGCTGTGTAAGCCATTGTGATGAGAATATCCATTTCGTACCTCCTTATATTCATTTATCTCCGGACCTTTATCAGGTCTTTCTTTCTGATCACAATATACCGCACATTTATCTTGATGAAAAATTAATAGTTATGATGCTTGATATTAATTTTTCTAACATATAAAATATGCGCGGAACAATTGCGCTGAAGCGGAAAAGAGGCTGTAATGAATACTTTCAAGATGGTAAAAGTCTTTCTCACTTCCATAGACTGCGGAAGCTTCACAAAAGCCGCAGAATTTCTCGGATACACCCAGTCCAATCTGACGCAGATGATGAAGGCTTTTGAAGATGAGCTGGGAATACCTCTGCTCATCAAAACCAAGAGAGGCGTAGAGCCTACAAGTGAAGCAACACTTCTTATACCCGCCATGCGCGCAATGGCAGCTCAGGAGGAACGCTTCCTTCAGGAAGCGGATGAGATCCGCGGTCTTCACAGGGGTTCTATACGAATCGGTTCATACGTAAGCACTTCCTCTACATGGCTTCCGCAGGTTATAGGACACTATCAGTCAACTTTTCCCGAAGTGGAATTCAACATAGTTGAAAGCGGACAGGAAGAAATGCTGCGCGGACTGCTTGCCGGAGATCTCGACCTGGCGCTGATGAGCGCACCTGAAAACAGCGAGGTGGATTTCATACCTGTACTGGAAGATCCAATGGTCGTAGTATTTCGTCCGGATCACGCTCTCGGGGCTTATGACTATGTCCCTTTGGAAAAACTACAGGACTACCCTCTCATAATGACATATCGCGAATATGACACCGACGCCAACAATATTCTTCTCAGTGCCGGTCTTGATACTTCCGTAAAGTACCGGTCAAAAGACGATTTTGCCGTTCTTTCGATGGTGCAGCACGGCCTCGGCATATCCATACTCCCTGAGCTGACTCTGGAGAGATTCCCGGGAAGCTATGACTACCGCATGCTTGATCCCGAATTCTACCGCTCTCTTGGCATAGGTATCAGATCAATAAAAGAAGCGGGCCCTCTCGCCCGCTCCGTTATCAGCTATATTAAAGACAATATACGATAGCCCGTTATCACGGTCTCAGCTCAAGATACAGATCTCTGTACTTCCATGCTGATGCTTCCCATGACACGTCTTTTGCCATGTTTCTCTGCACCATTTCATCCCAGTGCCAGCGGTCAGTGAAGTATACAGTCTTTGCACGGTTCACAGCATCATAGAGCAGCCCCGCTTCATACCTGTCAAATGTAAAGCCGTTTCCGCTCTGATAGAACACGTTGTATGGCTCAACTGTATCTTTCAGTCCGCCGGTCTCACGGACCACCGGAACGGTTCCGTAGCGCATGGCGATGAGCTGTGTAAGTCCGCATGGCTCAAACAGAGAAGGGACCAGCAGAGCATCTGCACCGGCATAGATCCTGTGCGCTCTTGACTCATCGTACATGATGCATGAGCATACGCTGCCCTTGTACCAGTTCTCGAAGTTGCGGAACGATGCCTCATAAACGGCATCGCCTGTGCCGAGCACCACTATCTG
>JAIKVS010000178.1 GCA_024685535.1 Oscillospiraceae bacterium
CCAACAGAATATTGCTGACCTTGGAAAAAGCGAACGAAAGAGCAGTAAATCTGTACACAAACTTTGGCTTCATTTCCACAGGGGAGACTTTCGAGGGCGAAGATATATACGAATATGTAAAGTAGTTTAAGTGTTGCATAATTCCAGTTTGCCGGCCGGAAGGGAGCCAAAAAAGAAATATATGGCTCTTGACTGCAGATAATGATGGATACAGGGAATATGAGAAAGGAGAAAACTCATGGACAAACTGTCGTCCCGCTTATGGCAAAGGTATTTAAGATAGCATTTGAAAAAGAGAAAAATCAGCGGAGGAGTAGAATATGAGCATTAAGATAGAACCCATGACAAGAGAGCAGATGCATGAGATGTATCAGGATTTCCAGATGGATCCCATGATCTTTGATGATATGGAACTCTTTGAAATGGCCAAAAACTATGTATATAATCCCGAGAAAACGGACATGCTCTATGACATGCGTATGGATGAAGAGGGCAGCCATCTGTTTGCGGTAGTGCTGGATGATAAGGTCATTGGTGAAGTCGGACTGAGACATTACAGCGATGAAACGAAGGAATGCGAGCTGAGCGTTCACATGATGAACGACTCAGTCAAAGGTAAAGGTTACGGAACCCAGGCTGAGAAGCTTGCCATCGACTACGCTTTTGATGTTCTCGGAGCAGAGAGCATTTTCGCGGAATCACTCATCAAAAACACCAGAAGCCAGCATGTAATGGAAAAAATGGGATTCAAGTATTTCGGTGAGGAGGAAGGCTTCAAGCAGTATCGTCTGGAGAAAAAGGACAGAGTGAAATGATGGATCGTGAACTGATAACTAAAACTGAAGGATTTCTGAAGGAAAAGTTTAATTCCGGGCTTTATCTTAATGCGCATCCGGATGCCAAGGCTTATCGACTGGAACACAGCTATCGAGTAGCCAATATCGGAAGGAAAATTGCAGCTGAAGAAGACTTCGATGAGACCGAGATGGTCATAGCCTGTCTTCTCCATGATGTGTCGTACTGCGAGGAATTCGGCGAGGAAGGCTGGATGGAGCATGGAAGACTATCAGCCAAGATAGCAAGACCATTCCTTGAAGAACTCGGACTGGCAGAAAATCTAATAAATGATATCTGCTACGGTATAGCTATCCACGTAGATGATAAGGCGGACTTTGAAGGTGAAAGAACAGCCTTCGCGCTTTCGGTAGGCGATGCGGACAACATAGATCGTTTCGATGTGTATCGCATACATGAAGGTCTTGCAGCTGAGAGATTCATAGAAATGGATTTCGACGGCAAGCTTTCATATGTGGTAAAGCGTCTGGCCAGACTGAAGGAACTGAAAGATTTATCCATGGCAACAAAAGCTGCAGAAAGAATGTGGAAGGAACGCATGGATTTCTACATCAGTTTCTATGAGAAGCTGGTGGATCAGCTTAACTCAAGCAAAAATATTTTGGATTAAAAGAGGAAACTTAAATGATAAAAACAATTGGAGTCGTAAGCCTTTCAAGGGGCATACTGGGCGAGGATTTCATGAAGCACGAGGTGGAGAGAGGTCTCCAAAGACTGAATGATCTCGGATTCAAGGTCAAATTCTTGCCAAACTCCATGAAGGGAGTTGAATATATTGAGCTACACCCCGAAAAGAGGGCAGAGGATCTTCTGGAAGCCCTGAGAGATCCTGAAATCGACATGGTACTCTGCGCTATCGGCGGAGATGACACTTATCGCCTGGCGCCTTATCTATTTGACAATGAAGAGTTGATAAAGGCAGCCTGTGACAAAGTGTTCCTGGGCTTTTCAGATACCACGCTGAACCACTTCATGCTGCACAAAGCGGGCATGAAGTCCTTCTACGGGCAGGCATTCCTTCCGGACATTTGTGAGCTGAGCTCAGATATGCTGCCATATACCAGGAAGTATTTCGAGGAGCTGATCACCACCGGCACGATAAAAGAAATAACCCCAGCTGATACTTGGTATGAGCAGAGGGAGAGCTTCGGCACCGATCAGATAGGAGTGAGCCTTCCGCAGCATATAAACAGCGGCTTCGAACTGCTTCAGGGATCGTCTCGATTCAGCGGAAAGATACTTGGTGGCTGTATCGATTCTATGTATGACATGTTCGATGGAGAGCGATACTCAGACATGCCGGAGATATGTGAAAAGTACCATCTTTTCCCGGATGCGGAGGACTGGAAGGGAAGGATAATCCTTCTGGAATCCAGTGAGGAAAAGATGCCGCCTGAAAAATACCGCAAGGCTCTGGAATATCTTAAAGAGAGAGACGTATTCGGTGCGGTCTCAGGCGTCATGGTGGGGAAACCCATGGACGGAGCATTTGAAGAAGAGTATAAGGAGCTGTTGGTTGAAGTCATAGATGATCCTCAGTTGCCGATTCTTTGCAATATAAATATCGGCCATGCACTGCCACACTGCATCATACCCTTTGGTGTTGATTGTGAGGTAGATGCCGAGGAGCAAATAATCAGTTTCAGATAAAGGAGAAGAAATGTACGACGGTAAAATGATATTTTTGATCGTAGAAAACTTGATTGCGATGGATGATACTGGGATCCGCGCTTTTGTTTGTAGCAATTGAATGGCCTAATGAACAAAGGAGAAGGTAGAATAAATTGGAAGATAATATTGTGGAAAACCTACAGGTAATAGGGCCTGTGTTTGCGGTTATGTGGATACTTACCATTGCGCTGACTATCAGGAGACCGCAGAGGTATTTTAACAGCATCATGCTCATGGGATCCATAATGGTGACCATGATTTTCCTGGCGGGATTCTTTGGGGACTATGCCGGAGTTTTTCTCCTCGTGTGCTACATAATCATTATGATAGCACTGTTGCTGGTTCCGGTGATGTTGATCATTAACGGAATTCAGATGATAAGGAAAGAATCCGTATGCGCTGCTCATCTTTTGTCCCTTGGACTGGGTATCGTAGTGGGCGTAGGCGAGGTAGCCACGGTTATATATTTTTTCAAACTATATGGCTCCTTTGAACTTGCAGAGGTTGGGAGGTGGATCTTGATACTGGCCATGACAGTTTTCTATTTCAGCTGCCTGGTTTTGAGTTTTGTGATCTACTCCATATTCATCCAGCACATACCCCATAGGATGAATTTCAATTACGTTATCATTCACGGAGCCGGACTGGCAGGAGGAGATAGACTGACCAAGCTGCTGGCTAACAGGGTTGATAAGGCCATAGAGATATATAACAAATGCAAGGTAAAACCGATAATAATACCGTCAGGCGGTAAGGGTTCTGATGAGAAAATAAGCGAAGCGGAGGCCATGCAAAACTATCTTCTGGAGTACGGAGTTTCGGGGGAGGATATTTTGCTGGAGGATCAGTCGACGACCACGGAAGAGAACATAATCAATTCCAAGGCCATCATCGATTCAAGGGAAGGCAAGAAGAAAACTGCGCTTATCTCAAGCAATTATCATATTTACAGGTGCTTGAGACTGGCTAGGAATGCGGGTCTAAAGTGCACGGGTATCGGCGCCAAGGTAGCGCTCTATTATTGGCCGTCGGCCCTTATTAGAGAGTTCATCGCAGTATTTTTGACCAAGAGCTTTTTCATCTGGGCGATGATCGGATATCTGATATTTATCAGCCCAATGTTATATGAATTGTTATTTCTCTAAGAAAATGCTAGGAAGGGAGAGCAAAAAATGAGCAAGCTGACATTCAAATATGTACGTATACAGGGCAAAGAACTTGCGCGCAACACTATGCATGCGAAGGGTATTTTCAGCATGTGCATGCAGATGATCCAGGATGAGATCATGGATGAAGAGGATGCGGATCTCTACAGGGAGATCGACAGTTGGTTTGCTGAGAACCTTCCGTGGCCGCTAAAGTGGATGGTTACCTTCAGATAGATGAGATTCAACCCAACTGGTCACCAGAAGATTGAGATTTGCCCCCAGGATCTATGCTCCTGGGGATATATTTTTTGAAGAAATACCAAACCTATAACAAACCTACAAATTACAGTCGCTGTTTCTTCAAAAAACAGTCACAAAAGGGGGTTATATTATAATTGTCAAAGGGAAGTGATGACCCCGATGACAAACTCCTTTCTAAAACCTAATAGAATAAGAATAAAGAAATAAAGATAACAAAATAGCAAACAAACACACTTTTTCATAATTCCTTTCCAAAACGAATAATAACAACAAAACAACAACCTAAGCAATCAACAGACCCTCAGGCGTGATGAACCTGAGGGTCTGATTGTTTTC
>JAIKVS010000049.1 GCA_024685535.1 Oscillospiraceae bacterium
ATTCTATGGCTTTCAGGCGGTTCGTTTTTCCGAACTCCTTTATTGCACGTTTCAGCAGTTTTACCAAGGCTTGATACTTTGTGTTCGGATAAGGTATCCGTTTCAGCTTTTCTATAAACTCGTCGCTGAAAAGCATCTGAACGTCGTCAGTAGGCTGCTCGTCGAAATTGAACGACTTTCCGCTGTAAGTAGAACTAATCGCTCTATCAACCAGCTCAGCCACATGCTGGTTCATCAAAGTCGCATCTGGCGTATCACCAGAAGTCATTTTGAAGATAACGGATCTCACGCAGAGGAAGTAATGCAGCTGTTCGACCTCATGCGCCGTTATTGCATCGTGGCCAATGCAAACATCAAACGCCTTCTTGCAGCGCAGGGTGAATCCCATAAAATTATCTTTCCGGGCTTTCTCTGCAAGAACATATTCAACGCCTTTTTGAATGATCGTCAGTCTCTCAAGCGGAGAAATATTCTCCGTGAAGAACGCACTATAATCGTACCCGTGCATCAGCTCTATGATGCGATCCAAGAAATCTTTGAAAACCACCAGCGAAGTATCAACGCCATTTATAGGTGTAATGTCGCCGTTGTAGAGTTTCATGGCAGTCAGGATTGCGCCTTCAAGCCCAATATAGTCGACGATGAGACCTTCCTTCTTGCCTTTGAACACACGGTTTACACGGGAAATTGTCTGGATCAGATTGTGGGTCTCGACAGGCTTATCCAAATACATAGTGTCCATCGAAGGTACATCGAATCCGGTGATCCACATATCGACAACGATTGCAATTTTCAGGTTTGATTTATTATCCTTAAATGCCCGTGCATAGGCTTTACGGGTCTTCGAATCACCGATAACTGCCGTCATCTCAGCAGGGTCATTTTTGCCGTTAGTACAAACGAGCATGACTTTTTCGATTTCGATGGAGTCTCTGTCGATGGCGGTGCCCTCATACTCCGGAGCGCATTTACGCTTAACAAACCACTCTGGTCGCAGGGCTTTGATCTTGTTATAGACGGTCCACGCTATTTCACGGTCATAGCAGACGAACATGGCCTTACCATTTACCGTGGCGTGTTCTTCACAGCGTTTTTCATAATGCCAAATGAAATGGCGAACCACGATATCGAGACGGTCCGAATTGCCGAGAATGATCTTCAGGTTGGTCATGTCTTTCTTGGACTTCTCGATCTGGTATTCGTTTGCACCGGCTTCTGCCTGTAAGCGATAATACTCGTCACAGGCCTGTGCCATTTTCTCATCCAGCTGAACTTCACGAGGACCGGGCAGACGTGCAATTCCGACTGTAGAGCCATCATCAAGGGACTGTTTCATTGTGTACTGAACGACGACTTTTCCAAATACTCTCAGTGTGGCGTCAACCGGTGTTCCGGTAAAGCCTACATAGGTAGCGTTCGGGAAAGAGTCTCTCAGGTACTTTGCAAAGCCATATGTCTTTTTGGCATCGCTCTTCGAGATAACATATTTGGCCTCTGTATTCGTCTGGGTACGATGGGCCTCATCAGAGATACAGATGATGTTATTTCTCCGGCTAAGAAGGCTGATGTCCTCAGAAAACTTCTGAATTGTCATCAGGTAGATGCCGCCGCTCTCAATATCAGCCAACTTTTCAAGGAGTTTCTTCCTGTTTGCGATACTTACAGAGTTCTCATCGACGAGATACTCTTTTGCGTTTTCAAAGTCATCCGAGAGCTGCTCATCCAGATCATTTCGGTCAGTCAGCAGGATAATGGTCGGTTTATGCAGTTCCAAAGACATCGTGAGTCTCTTGGCAAGGAACAGCATCGTATAGGATTTACCGCAGCCGGTTGCTCCCCAGTATGTACCACCTTTGCCGCTGCCGGTTCCGTACTCCTTGAGGATATTGGCATACATTTTCTCTGCGCCATAGTACTGGTAATACTTGGGCAGAATCAAAAGATTGCTGTCGCTTTGATCCGGGAAATAGACATAGTTGTGGAGGATGTTCAGGAGCGTCCTGTGTGCAAATAATCCACTGATAAGGACGTGAATCGAATCAATACCGTCTGCATTGTTGTAGTCCTCTCCGTTCGTCGAGTTCCACTTAAAGTAAAACTCGTAGCTGCTAAACAGAGAGCCATATCGGGTGTTGGCCCCGTCGCTAATAACATTGATAAAGTCAAACTTCATCAACGACGGGATGTCCTGAGAATAGCGAATGTGAGTCTGATCGTAGGCGTCAGCAATCGAGACTGTCTCATCTGCTGGATTCTTCAGTTCAAACACCGACACAGGGATGCCATTAATAAACAGAACTATATCCGGACGGCGATTGTGGTACTCCTCAAACTCGAACTGGTTGACTGCCTTAAATATATTGATCATTTCGGCGTCCGGGCCGAACTCAAAGAAGTCGATGAACTGATCAGTGCCGTCATCCCGGTGAAGAACATATCCACGGGAAAGTAGCTTGTACGTCTCTTTCATGGATCTGTACAAGGACTGATTCGAGTAGCTGGTGATATAGGAGATCAGGGTGTGCAGTTCATCGTCCGAAAAGTAACCGTACTTCCGATTCAGATATTCCTGAAAATCCGCCCGAAGGATTACATCGTCCTTTTCACGATGAATGTCATATCCGCACTCATACTCCCAGCCACAGTTTTCAAGCAGCTCAAGGACGGCCAGTTCATAGTCGTTTTCATAGTATTTGAAATTTGCCATTTTATTGGCCTCCGTCCTCGATTGATCCTCTTACCAGTACAGGACAGATCCTGTTTTGCATGTCTGATAATCGCTCAACAATTTGCATTCTAGTTTTGAACGAATTGAAGATACTGACAATATTCCTCTGTATATCAACAGTGGGAAGCGGAATCTCAAACCGTCCTAAGTCTTCAAGAGCAAGCACTTCCCGTGCGCTTCCCCACGAGTTAAAGCGGGCATATCTATCAAAGTCCCCACCTCGCATGAACATAAACATGTATTCTGGAATAATCTCATCGCTTTTAATTCTAAAAGAAACATAAGATGACGAAACAATATATGTTTCTGTACTGTCATTTAGAGCAATAGAGACTTTATCACCGTTTCGGGATGTAACCGTAACGTAGCAAAAATCATTAGGGCCAATTATCTTATACGGTCTCAAGGACACACCTTGCATATTTGCTTTTGTGTCAATAAATTTCTTTTCAATAGAAATTCCTCGCACGTCATCAATGCCGTATTGTAAATCCTCATTCCTGTTGTCAGTAGGTTCGATAAACTCCGAAATGGCTCTTTTTTCTGTAGTTTTGATAAGCCACTTCATGTAGGAGTCACAAGTGATTTGCATCTGCTCAATGCCGCGAGTCATTGCATCAAGGTTTTCCTGCATCCCACGATAAATGTCCACATATTTCTTTTGTATCTGGGTATCAGGAATTTCAATCTCAACATCACAAAACACATTCCACTCCATCCCATCTCGAATCGATGAATCTGTGTGGAACCAGAAATATCGATCCCGCTCCTCAGACTTGAGAAGGATAAAGAAATATTCTTTTAAGATAATGGTTTCATCGGTGATCCTGAAGACTGTATAGGCTGGACTTACAATCTTGTTCTTTCCAGAGTGGTTCAATGCAATAGGAAGAACGACATCACGGCCCACATGCATCAGGTTACATGCAAAATAGTTCGGCGGAACCACCTTATATTTGCTCGTATCGGCTCCGACCTGTTTTGATGGCTCAAAGAATTCCTTGTCTCTATTGACTCCTGAAACATCGTTCACGGTCAGGTTAGGAATCCCGCAGGGCTCGCTATACAATTCTACGAATGATCCAATTTTTACCTTATTCAATCCCATAGCCGATACCCTCAAATGCAGCACGAAGGATCCCCTGCGAATGGTGCTCTTCAGCCATAATAGATTTCATTTCAGCTTGTATACGATCCATCTCGGATTGGAAGTCAATGCTAAGATCACGATCTACAAACTCGATATACTTTGAGGGGACAAGACTCCAGTCCTTACTCCTGATTTCGTCCATCGTAGCCGAATAGCAAAACTCAGGGATATCGTGATATAGCGTTTCCCATTCGGGAGATTGCCAAGCAAACAGTGTTGAAGCGATTTTGCGTTTGTCTGCCTCTGTCAGGAGTACGTATCCGTCTTCATTTGCTTTTCCGTCGCCAAGCGTTCTGGCATCAATGAAGAGTATTTCGTTTTCACGGTCCCGGAGAACGACTTCTTTATCATCTCGCTTTACTCGCTTACTCTTTTTGTGATTACCAACGATCCACAAGGTGACAGAAATATCCGTTGCATAGAACATTTCCCTCGGCAGCACGATGATTGCCTCAACCTTATGGTTTTCGATAAGCTGTTTCCGGATCTTGTATTCTTCAGAATCCGCACCAAGAGCACCGTTGGCCAGAAGGAAAGCCGCGGTGCCGTTATAGGATAGACGGGCCAGCATGTGAAGAATCCATGCATAGTTCGCATTACTTACAGGCGGCACCTCGTATCCGTCCCAACGGCGATCATTCCTAAGCTCATTTTCAGTTCGCCAGTCTTTGAGATTGAAGGGAGGATTCGCAAGAATGAAATCCGCACGAAGGTTTGGATGCTTGTCTGAAGTAAAAGTGGACGCGTCCATATCGCCCAAGTCGCAGTTCAGACCACGAATAGCTAAGTTCATTCTGGCTAGTTTGTAGGTCTTGTCGTTGGACTCTTGACCATAAATTGTGATGTCTTTCTTATTGCCTTGATGCCGCTTGATGAACTCTGCACTCTGTACAAACATCCCGCCAGAACCACAACAGGGGTCGTACACCGACCCGGAGTAAGGCTGGATCAGCAAAGTCATAAGTTCGACGATATTGCCCGGAGTGTAGAACTCACCTTTTTCGGATTTTGCGGCAATGCAGAACTTTCTGAGGAAGTATTCATACACACGACCGATCACATCGTCAGACTCTTCTTGCGAATACTGAATGCGGTCGATCTCGTCAATAAGTGAAGAAAACTTTGATGGCTCTATATGAAGCGTGATGTAGAAGCCAATAGGAAGCGCACCCTTGAGAGTGGGATTATTCTTCTCCATGTTGCGGAAGGCATCGTCAATGTAGGTGAAGATCTTATTCGACTTGGAATTGTCCTTGATGTAATTCCAGCGGTCATTCTCTTCCAAGAAGAATACGTTGTCCTTGGAATAAAAGCGAGGATTATCGATAAAGTCTGCCGTATCTTCGTCGGCCAGCAGTTTCTCTCGCTGTGCATTGAACTTGTCATACGCAAAGCGCAGGAACAACAAGCCCAAGACTACATTCACATAATCCGTCGCTGTAACGCTGCCTCTCAGTTTATTACATGCATTCCACAGGCCAGCCTCAAGAGATACTTGCTTTTTTTCTGCTTTTGCCATAATCCAGTTCCTCCTGCTTATAAATAGCCTTTTTTATAATATCACAAAAGCAGTCTGAGCTCAATAAAAAAGCGGCAGACCAGGCAGGCTTTTTAAGCCGATCTGATCTGCCGCTCTTATCATATTTACCCCACCCCCGGGCCTGGCTTAGAAAACTTACCCCCGGGGTAAAAATACAGGCTCTTTCAGCATTAATTAATAAGACTTTAGTTGGGTGAAGCGGATAATTTCTCTACATTCGTGAGGTCGATAGCCAAAAAAGCCCGAGTTTACGGGCTTTCTGGCGATTCTGTAAAAGCCGAAGATTCGATACTGAACGCCTGATATTGCTACAGTATGCATGAATCCAGAGCGGAGCATAACCGGATATACATTATTGTCTGAATAAAATTCAGTCTTTCTACCAAGAAGCAGTGCACGAAGATATGGCACTGTATCTTCCGGAAACAAATCCTGTATCAGTCCGGCAACAGCATGACTGATATACTTTGAAGCCCAAGCAGCGTGAATTCCTTTTTTCAGATAAGTTATTTCAGAGGTAAGCAGCCCGGTAAGGAAAATACCCTTTGAGATGTCGCTTTCCGAAGCATTTGATCTGCTGCTGAACATTGATCTCATATTTGCGCTGAAACAGATCCTGTCCCCCGGTTCAAGCTTAGCTGTATTTTTATAATAATCATACAGAAGGGCTGTGCACTTTTGACTATTCCCGTACAGCTTTACTCTTACTCTTGAATAGTTATCGTATTCCTCAGGATAATCAGAAACCAATGCTGTGAAGTTTTCAGAACACGAATATGTTTCCGCATTCTTTACTGCAGCTGAATTGTATAAAGAAAAATAAGTCAGTCCAAGGGAACTCATCAGAAAGAATAACTGCAGTAAAATGCCGATATCCTTTCTGACAGATAAACACAGAAGAAAGCAGATCAGCAGCGATCCTGCAAAAACAGGCCACATCAAGTGATCATACAAATAGTACGATATGATGATACCCGCAGCAAATGCGCCTGAGCCAACAGCTAGTTTTCTCATAGTGTTCCCTGAACTGAACTTATTATTTTACATACAGCTCAAACTATTTTTTCAGAGAGCTTTTCTCCGCCAATGAGATGGAAATGCAGATGCATAACGGTCTGTCCACCGTCAGCTCCGCAGTTATTAATTACTCTGTATCCGTTATCAAGTCCCATTTTCTTTGCTATCTCGGGAACAGCCTCGAAACAGGCAGCTACAGAGGTCGAATTCACGGAATTGATCTCATCTGCGCATGCAATATGATCTTTCGGAACTATAATGATATGTACAGGCGCTTGCGGATTGATGTCCTTGAATGCAAATACCTTCTCATTTTCAAATACAACAGAAGAAGGGATCTCACCTGCAATTATCTTACAGAACAGGCAGTTTTCGTCTCTCATTTAACACCTCCGAGAATTACTTCAGCTTCTTTTAACGCGTCGGGAATTTTATCTATAAGCGGTCCGCCGCCCATTGCTGAATCGGGTTTTCCGCCACCCTTGCCTCCTACTGTCTGTGAAAGCTGTTTTATGATCGAACCGGCGTTGAAACCGGCTTCAACAGCTTTTTTGCCGCAGGTACAGAACAGCACAGCCTTATCATCGTTTCTGACCGCTATTACCGCAACAACACTTTCATCTGCAGATCTCAGACTGTCGCCGATTTTTCTGACGTTCTCCACCGGCATTGCATCGAATACGGTTCTAACAAGCTTAACGGGACCTATCTGAACTGCTTCATCAATAAGCTTGCCTGCACTTCCGGCTGATTCCTTATCTTTATACTTTTCAATAACTCTTTTTGCTTCCCTAAGTTCATTGTCAAGCTGCACGAATCTGCCTTCAAGCTTATCCGGGGCACATTTTGTAAGTGAAGAGAGACTTTTCAGGACGGCAGTCCGTTCGTTGAAAAGACCAAGAGCTCTAACACCGGTAACCGCCTCTATCCTTCTTACACCGGATGCTACAGAACCCTCAGATATAATGTGGAAAGATCCTATCTTCGCAGAGTTGGATACATGTGTTCCTCCGCACAGTTCAGAGCTGTAGCCGGCGACTTTCACGACCCTCACGGTCGCTCCGTATTTCTCACCAAACAGCGCAGTAGCTCCGCTCTTCCTCGCATCATCAAGGCTCATGACTTCGGTATCAACTTTATAGTCACTGAGCACAGCTGCATTAACTTTCTTTTCAGTTTCTCTCAGTTCATCTTCGGTCATTGGAGAAAAATGCGCAAAATCGAATCTCAGGAAGTCCGGCTCAACCAGGGAACCTGCCTGATGTACATGATCACCAAGGATCTCTCTGAGGGCTTTGTGGAGAATATGAGTGGCTGTATGTGCTCTGGCTACGGCAGCTCTTCTGTCCGTATCAAAAGATACCGTTACTTTATCGCCAACTCTGATGTGACCTGAGGAAACTGTTCCGTAATGCATGTATTTTCCGCCGTTGTTTTTCTGGACGTTCTCGACCTTGAATTCGCCTCTTATGCCGGCTAGAATCCCGGTATCATTAACCTGGCCGCCCATTTCAGCGTACATAACGGTTTTATCAAGAACTATTATTGCTGATTGGCCGGAACTTACTTCATTAGCAAACTCATTATCGAAAACAATTGCCAATACTTCCGAAGCAGTCTCAAAGTTATCGTATCCGCAGAAAACAGTATCCGGGATCTGCTTCCCGAATTCTATTCCGGCCCATCCGAGATCACCAAGTTTTTTTCTTGCTTCTCTGGCTCTCTCACGCTGTTCGTTCATAAGTTGCTCAAATGCGTTTAAATCTACTGTCATTCCGTTATCCGAACACATCTCTGATGTTAGATCGATGGGGAATCCGTAAGTATCGTAAAGCTTGAACGCATCGCTCCCTGAAAACACGGTCTCGCCGTTTTTCAGATGATCAGCCATAAGATCTGCAAATATCTTCAGGCCGCCGTCTATGGTCTTTGAAAAGCTGTTTTCCTCTGACTCGATAACATTCTCTATATAGCGCTGCTTTTCTCTAAGTTCAGGGTACTGACATTCATTCTCATGGACCACAGTATCAACTATTCTGTGGAGGAAGGGCTCATTAACACCCAGCAGTTTTCCATGTCTTGCAGCACGTCGAAGAAGTCTGCGGAGGACATATCCCCTGCCTTCATTTGATGGCAGGATACCGTCGCAGATCATAAAAACTGAACTTCTTATATGGTCTGTAATAACGCGCAGCGAAACATCCGACTTAAGGGCCTTTCCGTAGTAGGCACCTGTTATCTCACTGACTTTTTCTGTGATATTCATCACAGTGTCCACTTCAAACAGAGAATTAACCTCCTGGCATACGACAGCCAGTCTCTCAAGCCCCATACCTGTGTCAATATTCTTCTGTTTCAGCTCTGTATAGTTTCCTTTGCCGTCGTTATCAAACTGTGAAAAAACGTTGTTCCAGACTTCTATGTATCTGTCGCAGTCACAGCCCACAGTGCAGTCAGGCCTTCCGCATCCGAACTTCTCTCCACGGTCGTAGTAGATCTCCGAACATGGTCCGCAGGGACCTGAACCATGTTCCCAGAAATTATCTTCCTTACCGAACCGGAAAATCTTTTCTGCAGGTATGCCTATATCATCGTGCCAAAGATTCCATGCCTCGTCATCATCCTTATATACAGATGGATAGAGTCTTTCCGGATCCAGTCCAACCCAGTCGGGAGACGTGAGGAACTCCCAGCTCCATTCGATCGCTTCCTTTTTGAAGTAATCTCCGAACGAGAAGTTACCCAGCATTTCAAAGTATGTTCCATGCCTCGCTGTATGACCGACGTTTTCGATATCTCCGGTCCTTATACACTTCTGACATGTGCATACCCTGTGTCTCGGAGGCTCTTCCTCACCCTTGAACCAGGGTTTCATAGGGGTCATTCCGGCATTGATCAGAAGTACTGATTTATCATTCTGCGGAACAAGTGAAAAACTGGGTAATCTGAGATGGCCCTTCGTCTCAAAAAAGCTGAGGAACATCTCTCTCAATTCATTAAGTCCATATTTTTTCATAATAACTCCTGCTATATAGATCTTTTTCTTATTATTGACATAGGGGGCGCTTCTTTCGGCAGCAATGCTTTGAAAACCATCTTCGCTCTCGGAGTGCTGACTATCAGGGAACCGTCCTCTGCAAAAAGCTTATCTGCTGTAAATGAGACCGGTTTTTCTCCCGGTACAAGCAGTTCGAGTTCATCGCCGGCAAAGAACTTGTTTCTCTGCGTTAATACAGCTTCACCATCAGGTTTACAGGATTCAACTACAGCAACAACATTGGCCTCCGAGTAATACATGGAATCAGAGTAATGCTGACCGGGCTGGTCATAATAGAAGCCTGTCGTATATGGTCTGTGGCTCACCATGTCCACTTCTTTTATCCAGATCGGATCAAGAGCTTCAACGTTTACTGCTGCATCAATAGCATGCCTGTAAGCTGAAGTTACAACTGCAGTATAATAGAAAGATTTCATTCTTCCTTCGATCTTCAGGCTCGTTACGCCGGCTTCAAGAAGCTCGGGAACATGCTCTATCATGCACAGATCTTTTGAATTAAAGATATATGTGCCTTTATCTTCTACTACAGGGAAGTACTCTCCCGGTCTCGTTTCTTCCACCAGCCTGTATTTCCACCTGCAGGGTTGGGCACAGCTGCCTCTGTTTGAATCTCTTCCCGTCAGGTAATTTGAAAGCAGGCATCTTCCGGAAAACGAAACACACATTGCACCGTGAACAAAACATTCCAGCCGGAGCTCATCAGGAGTTTGCTCTCTTATCTTCTTAATCTCGGACAGCTTCAACTCACGGGCTAAAACAACTGTATCCGCTCCGAGAGAATACAGTGCATTTGCAGTTTCACTGTTAACAACACCAAACTGGGTGCTCATATGGATCTTCATAGCCGGAGCATATTTCTTTACCATAGAAAGCACACCCATATCGGCCACAATGACTGCATCAGCCCCGGCTTCATTAAGGAGCCCTAGATAAGCAGGAAGTCTTTCCATTTCATCATCGTGCGGCAGTGTGTTGCAGGTAAAATAGGCTTTTACGCCATGCTGATGACAGTATGAAACGGTATCAGCGATTTCTTCATCGCTGAAGTTTGCCGCTCCTGCTCTCATGCCGAATTCCCTGCCGGCAAGATATACCGCATCAGCTCCGTATGCTGCAGCCATTTTAAGCCGCTCCATATCTCCTGCCGGAGAAAGAAGTTCAACCGTTCTCTTCATTTCTCTGCGTTTCAACAAAGGCAAGGAAGTCATTGTAGTATGTGAAGAATCTGCTGGAACCCGCCTCTTTGTCATAATAGAAGTAATAATAGTTAGTTTCTGCCGGATTCAGTGCTGCATTAATTGCGGCAAGGCTCGGGTTGCAGATAGGCGTAGGCGGAAGACCGGCATTGATATTAGTGTTATAAGGACTGTCTTCAGAGAGCATCTCCGCCGTCGGTGATCCTTCATAATTCTGATGAATATACAGTATGGAGGATTCAAGTCCGAGGGTCATGTCAGAGCGAAGCCTGTTGTAGATAACTGAGGAAACGAGAGTTCTCTCATCCACACCGGTTTCAACATCCACAGCCGCTTCCTTCTCGATAAGCGAAGCAATAGTCACTATATCTTTCAGCGAATAGCCGGTTTCACTCAGCTGCTTCTGCATATCAGCAGTATTCTTTGCGTTGAAATTGGAAAGAAGCTTATTAATTGCACTTGAAGCCTGCATACCTACATAGAATTGATAAGTATCCGGGAAGAGATATCCCTCAAGTCTTGAAGCATCTCCAATCTTATCCGGATCAAGAAAACTGTAGTTGAAGGATGAATTGGCAGCGGAATACATGAGTTCCTCATAGGATGCAACACCGTTTTCCTGGAGCAGCATGAATATCTGATGCATTGTGTAGCCTTCAGGTATCATAACGTCAACAGTGACCGCCGCTCCAGAGCCTGCCTGCATCTTTTTTATGATGGCGCGGTAGTCAAGATTGGATCTCAGCTCGTATGTTCCGGGATCAATTTTCTTATCAGCATCCGAGAATCTGCAGAACAGTTTAAACAGCCATTCATACTCAATAATTCCTGATTCTTTCAGCGCAGATGATACAAAATCGATGTCTGCCTTTGAAACCTCCTTCATACCAGTAAAGTTACCGTCTTCATCTGTAACTTCCTCAGTAACGGTTTCAAATATATCAGTAGGAAGACTTATTGTTGCCGAAACGCTGTCCTTGTTCAGAGCCAGAGCATCGGATGCAGCCATCCATGCAAAGCATGCCAGAACAATGCTGACGCAAAGGATGAAAACAAGATACATAAGCCCGCCAAGACAGCCGGATTTATACTCCTGGCTCCTGCGGACCGGCAGATAATCTCTTTCAGATTCTTCGTCACCGGTATAGTTTTTTATCCGTTTATCGTTTATTTTAACAGATGCTGAACTTCCGCTGTCAGAAGAATTATTGTGTTTTGCCTTTTTTTCCTTATCAGGCATTATTTACTCCAAATCAATTAAAGCACAGAGAGAAGCTGATGATATATATCATCGTTTTTCTCAGTTATTTCTCTTTCTGTACCGTTTTTCTCAAACGGTACAAGTGTCCAACCGAAGTATTCGCAGGCCATACGGGCCGTTTTGATGCATCTTTCAAGATACTCAGCGTCTTTCTCATGTATATCTGCAGAGGTATGGTGCTTTTCCTGGCGTTTTTTCATTCTGCGAAGAGATGTATTAAGGTCAACATCTAGGAAAAACACCTTATCAGGCTCAGGCAGTCCGATTTTCACATATTCAAGGTCTGACACCCATGCTAAATAATCTTTAAGCTCATTTTCCGGCAGCTTTGCACCCTGATGCACAATGTTTGAGGTAGTATATCTGTCTGCAATAATAAGTTTCCCCGAAGAGTAATCGCTTCCCCAGTCATCCTTGAAGGATGCATAACGGTCTACAGCATAGAAAAGCGAAGCTGCAAATGCATTGACATCATCAGGATGGCTTCCGAATGCTCCTCCAAGGTAAAGCCTTATCAGCGCACTGCTTTCTTTTTCATATCTGGGGAAAACGATCTGTCTGAAAGCTATCCCGTCAGAGCTCAGCCTTTCACATATTCGGCGGTATTGAGATGACTTGCCGCTTCCGTCTATCCCCTCAAAAATAATAAGTTTTCCGTTTTCAATTATTTGTTTCATCGTTCAGACCTGTGAGAATACATATCCGATGTTTTCATGGATCACGAGATCCGCATATTCATCATACGGAGTGGCACTGCGGTTTATAAGCACAAGCTTGTTTCCGTTATAGTAATTGATAAGTCCGGCTGCAGGATAGACATTTAGCGAAGTTCCGCCGACTATAAGTACATCGGCATTCCTGATATACGCTATGGAATCTCTGAGCACCTTGTCGTCAAGAGACTCTTCATATAAAACTATATCCGGCCGGATAACACCTCCGCAGGAACATCTTGGTACACCTTCGCAGTTTTCCATCTCTTCTGCACTGTATGGCTTTCCGCAGGAAGAGCAGTAGGCTCTATGCAGCGTTCCGTGAAGTTCAAGCACTCTCCTGCTGCCGGCAGCCTGATGAAGCCCGTCAATGTTTTGTGTGATGACAGCCTTCAGCTTCCCTTCCCTTTCCAGTTCGGCAAGTCTTAAATGAGCCTGATTCGGCTTGAAGCCTCTAACATTAAGCTTGGCATGATGAAAACGATAGTATTCCTCAGGATTACGCATGAAAAAAGAATGGCTCAGAATCGTTTCTGGCGGATATTTCCATTTCTGGTTATAGAGCCCGTCTACACTTCTGAAATCCGGTATCCCGCTTTCAGTGCTGACTCCGGCACCTCCGAAAAAAACAATATTATCACTTTCATCGATTATCTTTTTTAACTTTTCAATATCGCTGCTCATTTTTTCACCTCGTAAGCGCCCATTTTCCCGACTGCGGAAAACACTTTATCCTTCAGTTTTCTGCACTCATCCGAATATATCTCCGTCTGCCGGTTCGTAACATAAATATCGGTGCTGTCATCACTGAGTTTCATTACAGATCCTATATACGCAGCAGCTGTTTCAATGCTTGAATACGCAAGTGCTGCAGACTCAAAAACATAATGAGGAATGTTTTCAGTATACATGGCACAAAGCTCATCGCAGAAATCAAGAAGTGCCTTCATCATATCCATAGTCTCAAAGGCAATTGCACATGCCGGCTGGCAGCATGCTGATATCTTTACAGAGTCACCATCATCTGCCGCCTTCCTTATAGGACCCCTGCAGCGGACATCCTCATCGATCAGGTGCACCATATAGTTTCTGATGATCTCGGTATTCCTGCATATATAATCGATACGATTTTTATCTGTTTCAGGCAGCTTTACAGCTGTCTCGGCAGCTCTTTTGAGAAGTGACGCTGCAAGCGACGCAGTAATGCATGCAGCACTTCCTGAATCGATCTTTTCCGATTTATCGGAAAGTTTAGCCGAAAGCTCATCAAACGGCAGTTTTTTCAATATTTCGATAAGCAGCTTTTTTTCCATGGTGATCCTTAATCAGTATTGAATTCTCTTAAGACAAGTCCCTCATTCTTCTGCATCGCCCAATTTATGCACCAGGATGAGGTGAAGAGCAGAAGATTGTTTCCTTTATAATCCTGTACCCATTTAGTGTCACTGGTAAGGTTCAGCCGATCAGGAGAAGCGGGTGAACTGTCGATCCACCGTATACATTCATAAGGCAGATCTCTTCTTCTTATATCTACACCGTATTCAGTCCTAAGTCTGTATTCCAGCACTTCGAATTGAAGAACACCTACAACGCCAACTATTACTTCCTCAATTCCGGAAAAAGGTTCATGGAATATCTGGATTGCGCCTTCCTGGGCGATCTGCATTATCCCTTTCTCAAACTGTTTGCGTTTCATCGTATCAGTACGTTCAACCGATGCAAAATGCTCAGGTGCGAAAGTTGGTATGCCGGCGTATGATACATCCATTCCTTTTTCACATACAGTGTCGCCTATAGAGAATATGCCGGGATCAAAAACGCCAATTATATCCCCAGCATATGCTTCATCTATGATCGAACGGTCCTGCGCCATCAATTGCTGAGGCTGGGCAAGTTTTATCAGTTTCTTCTGCTGTACATGATAATACTCTCTGTCCCTTTCAAACTTGCCGGAACATATCCTGAAGAAAGCGATCCTGTCTCTGTGAGCTTTGTTCATGTTTGCCTGGATCTTGAACACGAAGGCCGAAAATCCTTCTGAAAACGGGCTGATCTCCCTATCACCGGAAACTCTCGGAAGCGGCGGCATGGTAAGTTCTATGAATTTGTTGAGAAACTGCTCTACGCCGAAGTTATTCAGTGCAGACCCGAAGAAAACGGGACTGAGCTTACCGGAACGCACCTGATCGATATCGAACTCAAACCCTGCCCCGTCAAGAAGTTCGGCCTCCTCAACAAGAGTATCATACTGCCCGTACGAAAGAACTTCATTCAGAGCTTCTTTGTCATCAATGGAGTATTCAGAAGCTGATATCCTGGTCTGTCCGCGATGAAACTCGTTGAAAATGAGAAGCGAACGTGACTGTCTGTCATATACGCCTCTGAAGTTCTGCCCGCATCCGACCGGCCAGTTGAAAGGGTATGTACCTATACCGAATTCCTTTTCAAGCTGTTCCAGAAGCTCAAATGAGCTCAAAGCCTCTCTGTCCAGCTTGTTTATAAACGTAAAAATAGGTATATGCCGCATGGCGCAGATTTTAAAGAGTTTTCTTGTCTGAGGCTCTATTCCTTTTGCTGCATCTATAACCATTACAGCAGAGTCTGCCGCCATTAGCGTTCTGTAAGTGTCTTCAGAAAAATCCTGATGTCCGGGTGTATCAAGTATGTTGATGCAATAACCTCTGTAATCAAACTGCATGACAGAGGATGTAACAGAGATACCTCTCTGTTTTTCAAGCTCCATCCAGTCAGATACTGCATGTCTTGCCGCAGCCTTTCCCTTAACAGCTCCTGCCTGCTGTATCGCTCCGCCATACAGGAGCAGTTTTTCTGTCAGGGTAGTCTTTCCGGCGTCAGGGTGCGAGATGATCGCAAAAGTCCTTCTTCTTTTGATTTCTTCCTGTGTTTCCATATGTTGAAATATTAATATCCTTATTGTACTATAACTTTACTATATTATCACAGGATGCGCTATTTATCAAATAAAAAACGGCTTTATAAAAAGCCGTTTTTTATACTTATTTCAGTTGATTACTGCCGAAACTGCATTCATTATGCCGAGCTTTCCGGCTTCATATGTTAGGCCGCCCTGAAGATAGACAGTATACGGCTCTCTTACGGGGCCGTCAGCTGAGAGTTCAAGAGAAGCGCCCTGTATGAAATTACCCGCTGCCATAATTACTTCACAGTCGTAACCCGGCATGTTCCAAGATTCCGGGGAGACATATGAATCAACTGCAGATCCGCTTTGGATCCCTTTGCAGAAGGCGACCATCTTCTCCTTTGATCCGAGACTCACGGCCTGTATGATATCAGATCTTTTATCATTCCATGCAGGTGATGTTTCCATACCCAGCTGTTCCATAATTGCAGCGCAGAATACTGCTGTCTTCATCGCCTGGCACACACAGTGCGGAGCAAAGTAAAGTCCCTGGAAAAGCAGCCTGTTATTACCAAGCGTTGCACCGCATTCTCCTCCGATACCCGGAGTTGTAAGGCACATTGCAGCCTTCTCTACAAGTTCACTTTTCCCTGCTATGTAACCACCCGCAGGAGCTAATCCTCCTCCTGGATTTTTAATAAGGGAACCGGCTATCAAATCAGCCCCTGCTTCGATAGGTTCCTTTTCTTCTGTAAATTCGCCATAACAGTTATCCACAAGAATTAATGTCTCCGGATTTACTTCTTTTACGCAGGAACATATCTTGGCAATTTCATCAACAGACAGCGCTTTCCTGAGTGAATATCCTCTCGAGCGCTGAATAAGCACAGCCTTAACCAAAGGATTAGATGCTTCCTTTTTTATATTGGAAAAATCCGGTCCACCTTTTTCATTTAATTCGATCTGTTTATATCCTATGCCATAAAAGCTCAGTGAACCATGGCGTTTATCATCTGCCCCGATTGTCGAGCGAAGCGTATCATAAGGGCTGCCGGTCACCGAAAGCAGAACGTCACCAGGTGCGAGCATCGCCATAATCGCAGTAGAGATGGCATGAGTCCCATTAACAAACCCTATCCTGACGAGAGCGGATTCAGCCCTGAAAACATCTGCATATACCCTGTCGAGCGTTTCGCGACCAAGATCATCATATCCATAACCTGTTGTGCCTGAGAAGCAGCTCTCAGAAACCTTCTCCTTTTGAAAGGCATCAAGAACTTTTTGTGTATTCATAAGGGATATTCTTTCAAGTCCGGAAAAAATATCCCTACACCTTTCTTCGCACTCCTGCGCAATATCATAAACCCTGTCGTTTATAACCATTATTTAAGCTCCATTACAAGTTTCTTAAAATGATTTCCTCTTTCCTCGAAGTTTTTGAATCTGTCGAAGGAAGCGCAGGCAGGTGAAAGAATCAGCGTGTCGCCTATCGAAGCATATTCGCATGCCCTTTGGAAGTTGCTGTCGAAATCCTTATCGATAAATACGTCCGGTTTGTTTTCTTCATAATATGGAGACGCCATAATAGCAGCATAAATCTTCTCAGCTGTGTCACCTGTTATGAAAGCTGCCTTGGCATACTGGCATACTCCGTCCCCCAAGGGTGCAAAGTCAAGCTTTTTATCATAACCGCCAAGTATGATAACAGGTTTTACAGGCAATGCCTTAAGTCCGGCAACAGTCCTTGTTGGACTGGAAGCGATCGAGTCATTGATGAATGTTATCCCATTATGTATCCTTACAGTCTCCAGTCTGTGCTCAACGCCTCTGAATTCAATTGCAACCTTTCTGATCGTTTCTTCGGTGACAAGACCGTCAACAGCGCACATAGCCGTCATGAAGTTCGCAATATTATGCAGCCCAGGTATGGTGATATCGTCCTTATTCAATA
Organism: Oscillospiraceae bacterium; assembly: GCA_024685535.1. Lineage (GTDB taxonomy): Bacteria > Bacillota > Clostridia > Oscillospirales > Oscillospiraceae > Limivicinus. The sequence continues at coordinate 17,496 of JAIKVS010000049.1, forward strand.
CGGGTGTTTCCTGCTGTCCGTCTATTCTCACTATAACATTTCCGTCGAACCAGTAGCCTTTTTTAACTTTTTCATTAAGCGAGAACCAGAACACATCAGAATCTGACTCTGCGGAAAAAGTTCTGCACAGGTCATCGTCATGGTTCAGCACCAGTCTGCAGTCCGCCCCCTGATTCAGGAAGATATTTTTCTTGGCAGTAATGTAATCTTCATAATCAAGATGCTTGTCAAGATGATTCGGTGTTATATTTGTTATAACAGCTACATCGGGTCTGCAGTACATACTGTGAAGCTGGAATGAACTTAGTTCAAGAACTGCATAATCGTCTCTGTTCATAAATGGTATTTCACAAAGCAAAGGCTTGCCTATGTTGCCGCCCAGATGCACCTTGAAGCCTTCAGCCTGAAGCAGTTCTGCTATAAGAGTGGACGTAGTAGTCTTGCCGTCGCTTCCCGTTACAGCAATTGTCTTGCATGGGCAGAGAGAGAAGAACACTTCCATCTCTGACGTTATAATACAGCCTCTGCTCCAAGCCTCCTGCAGATTCTTATCAAATGGCATCAGCCCCGGAGTCCTGAATATGATATCGAAATCAAGGCCGCTGAGATAATCCTCGCCCAGTTTATATTTAGCACCAAGAGCTATCAGTTCAAGATCGTCTGAATTGAGCTGTTCAGAGCTTCTTTTATCGCATACGGTAACGCTGCAACCGGAACTTAGCAGCAGTTTTATAAGAGGTCTGTTGCTGATGCCGGCACCTATAACGCATATTCTTTTGTCCTTAATGCTGTCTACATATCCTTTAAGATCCATTATTTCCGCTCCATCTTAACCAGTTTTCAAACATTAGTATTCTACAACAAAAATATTGACTGTCAACTGATTCATTGTTAAAATCGCTATGGCAATCCGAACGGTCGCGGGTATCGGGCGAAAGCTGATACGTGAGGAAAGTCCGGGCTCCGCAGGGCAAGGATAACGGGTAACGCCCGCCAGGGGAAACCCTCGGACAAGTGCAACAGAGATATACCGCCGATTTACAGTCGGTAAGGGTGGAAAAGTGAGGTAAGAGCTCACTCATTGCGTGGAGACACGTTAATGCTGTAAACTCTATCCGGAGCAACACCGCGGAGGGACATATGGCCGGCCCGGCCGTCCCGGGGAGGTGGCTTGAATCTGCAGGCAACTGCCGATCTAGACAGATGACCGTTTTAAACAGAACCCGGCTTACAGGATTACCAAAAACAGGGAGCACAAAAAGTGCTCCCTGTTTTCTGTTTATTTTTTTATTATTCAGCGTCTTCCCAGTTATGCCATACGTTCTGGACGTCTTCGTTATCCTCGAACATATCAAGCATCTTCTGCATATTCTTTATATCGTCCTCATTCGTAAGCTTTATATAGCCGTTCTGAGGAATCATCTCAACCTGAGCAGAAAGAAGCTTATATCCGGCAGCAGTGAGCGCATCAGCAACCGCGGCGACATCGTCCTCTGCTGTATATACATTCATCACTTCACCATCGGCTTCAAAATCCGCAGCACCTGCCTCAAGCGCATCTTCGAAAACTTTTTCCTCATCTAGCTCTTCGTCCTCATTATCGATGACGATAACACCCTTCTTATCGAAGGACCATGACACACAGTTTGCCGCGCCCATGTTTCCGCCGTACTTATCAAAATAGTGGCGCATCTCACCGGCAGTCCTGTTTCTGTTATCTGTCATAGTCTCAATGATGACAGCGACGCCGCAGGGGCCGTAGCCTTCATAGACGATCTTTTCATAGTTCTCATTATTTGCACTTCCGAGAGCTTTCTCTATCGTACGCTTGATATTATCATTCGGCATATTGGCAGCCTTTGCCTTTGCGATTACAGCTGCGAGCTTTGAATTGCTCTTAGGGTCACCGCTTCCGCCCTCTTTGACCGCTACGACCATCTCACGGGCAATCTTGGTAAAGGCCTGCGCTCTCTTTGCATCGGCTGCACCTTTTGTCTTTTGGATATTGTGCCATTTAGAATGTCCTGACATTAAAAACCATTCCTCTCAGTTTTGATGATGTATTATAGTACCACAGGGGTTAAAAGATAGCAAGTCAATAAGATTTCACATTGCTTTTAAGCATATCATATAGTCTGCAGTATGATTCGTGCCTTGTAGACTGTATTTTACCATTATCCCGCGCTTCTAAGACAGCACATCCCGGTTCGTTAATATGAACACAGTCATTAAATCTGCATCCGCCGATATAATCGTGAAAATCTATGAAACATGCAGCAAGTTCATCAGGTACTATGCTGCTTATCTGGCTTACATCGAAAGAAGAAAAACCGGGTGTGTCAATAATAATGGTATCGTTTCCGAGATCATACGACTGAACTGCTCTTGTTGTATGTTTTCCTCTGTTAAGTTTATAGCTTATGTCTGCCGTTTCAGCTTCAGCATCGGGGAAAAGGCAGTTTATTAGACTTGACTTGCCTATACCTGAATTCCCCGTAAAAACACATGTTTTTCCATGCAGGATCTCTCTTAAAGCCGGTATTCCTTCGAAACTAACAGCCGAAGTCTTAATAACATCGAATCCTACATCCTTATATATGCAGATCAGTCTGTCATCATGCGGGATATCCTCCTTATTGATGCACAGAACAAAACCGCAGTTATTAAAGGATGCGATCACAGATACTCTGTCTATGAGGAAAGGATCTGTCACAGGAAGCGAGTCGGATGCGATGAAAACAAAAATATCAACATTTGAAACAGCCGGCCTGATAAAACAGTTTTTCCTCGGCAGTATCTTATCGATTATCCCGCTGCCGTCATTCAAAACTGAATACTCTACCCGGTCTCCGACAACCGGGGAAAGGCTGTCCGCTTTGAATTTTCCCCTAGCTCTGCACCTGACTATATCTGCATTGCCTTTTACATAAAAGAAACCGGCAAGTGATTTAACGACATGTCCGATCATCCGGTTTCCCCGTCAGGTCCGGCAGAAACGGTGATAACGATCTTTGTATGCTCCTCCGCCTCCGTAAAAGCCTCGATACTCTGTCCTATCACAATCCCTTTATCTGAGCTGCTTTCTTTTAAAACAGAACCCCCATATGTGAGATTTGAGGAATTGATCTTTACGATTGCCGCTTCCTCCGTAAGGCCCAAAAGCTGCGGTACAGGTACATAAGACAGCTCGTTTCCGCTGCTTACAGTAAGGTACACTGTTGAACCGACAGATATTTTTTCTCCGGCAGCCGGACTCGTCCCCACAGAATAATCTTTATCTATAGAATCGGAGACCCGGTTTTCAATCTCAACATTGAAGCCCAGCTTAACAAGTGCATCAGCTGCATCTCTGTAAAACATACCTGATACATCTGGTATCTCTTCAAAAACAGCACCGGAATATACTGTGAGCCTTATGTCCGTGCCCGCAGGTTGTGAAGATACTGTTCTCCCGGCTGCCGGATTCTGAGAGATGACCTTTCCAGCTTCTGCAGCAGATGAAGGAACATAACTCACATAGAAATTGAACACTCCTGAATAATCGGAATTATTGGATATGTCAGCTATATTGCTTCCGACAAATGTTGGAATAACTATCTTTTCAGATTCCGGGAAAATATCTTTCAGCCAGAAGCTCCAAAGTGTTGCAAACAGGAAAAGCGCAACAGCGAGGATCATGAAGGAGCCCGAGAAAAACGATACTCTGGATGCTCTCTGCCTCCGGAGAAGAAACTTTTTCCTGGACATCTCACTGATTGACCTTACAGGAACGACCTGCTGATCTGCCGGAGTATCCTCTGACTTTTCGCTTTCAAGCTGAGCTTCGGTAAATGCTTCAAGCGCATCAAGAAGCTCATTCGCGCTCTGATACCTCTCATCCACATCAGGATTCATCGCCTTGAAAATGATATTTTCAAATTCAGGCGGAAAATCACTTGTTATTTCGTGCGGAGGCACAGGCTTTGCCTCCAGATGCTTTAGTGCAATCTCAGTAAGTGAATCTCCTGTATACGGAAGCTGCCCTGTGAGCATCTCATACATCACAACGCCGAGAGAATAGATATCGCATCTTGCATTGGGAATCTCACCGCGGGCCTGCTCGGGAGCAATATAATGAATTGAGCCTATCGCCTGCCCGCTCATTTCAGTAGCCTCATTCTCAAGAGCGGCAATTCCAAAATCAGCCACCTTTATGGTGCCGTCCCTAAGAAGCATTATGTTCTGAGGCTTTATATCCCTGTGTATTATACCCTTTGAGTGTGCATGGCTCAAAGCCTTTGCTATCTGCTTTGCAAAGTGAAGAGTTTCCCTCCAGCCGACAGCCCCTTTTCTCTCCAGGTACTGCTTCATGGTAATACCATCCAGCAGTTCCATAACTATATATTCCGTCTTATCGCTGTGGCTCACATCATAAACGGAAACTATATTAGGATGCGAAAGCATTGCGACAGCCTGTGATTCCGACGAGAACCTTCTTTTGAAATCCTCATCCGCAGCAAACTCATCGCGCATGATCTTTACGGCTACAAGACGGTTAAGCCTGTTGCACATTGCTTTGTAAACAACAGCCATACCGCCTTCGCCTATCTTCTCGATGATCTGATACCTGTCATCGAGAAGCGTTCCTATATATTTATCTGCAACGGTATCACTCATATATCTGTTAATTCCTATCTCGTAACTGCTACGACTGTTACATTGTCTGAAGCTCCGCGGTTGAGGGCCTTATCCATCAGTGCTCTGCAAAGCAGTTCCGGTTCACCGTATTCTACAGCATAATCAAGCATTTCAAGATCCGATACTATGTTGGAAAGGCCATCAGAGCAGAGCAGCAGCACATCGGAATTCTGCAGATTGAACTCAAAATAGTCTGCATTTACTTCCGCTTCAGAGCCTACAGCCCTTGTTATAACATTCTTCTGCGGATGGGTCCTGGCCTGTTCTTTGGTTATTGCTCCGAATTCCACCAGATCCTCAACGAGTGAATGGTCTTTAGTTATCTGATAGATATCCTTATGTCTCACTGATATCAGATAGGCTCTGCTGTCGCCAACATTGATTATATGTCCGCTTCCGTTCTCGGAAATGATACCACCGACTATAGTAGTGCCCATCCCCTTGCAGCTGTCATCAAACTGCGAATAGTCAAATGCGACTCTGTTTGCTTCGCTGCAAGCGTCGATAAGGATCTGCCTGTATGGATAAGAGACTTTTTTTCTGGACATCAGTTTGTCGAAAATATATGAAACAAATGTTTTGTTTGCAAGTCTGCTTGCAAGTCCGCCAGCTTTGGCACCGCCCATACCGTCACAGAGCGCAACGATAAAACAGGATTTCTTTTCACATTTTTCAATGATGAAACAATCCTGATTATCTTCACGAATTCTGCCCTTGTCTGTTATGCCAAAGCACTTCATTATCTTAGCTCCTTAATGCTCCGCAGTAATATACCTTCGCCTGAGCTGACCACAGGATGCATCAACGTCATTGCCGAGTTTTCTTCTTACGGTAACGTTCACTCCCCGGCTTTCAAGGATCTCCTTGAAGCGCTTAACCGTAGCCGGATCTGAAGGATGCAGATCTCTTTCACTAACATAGTTGAGCGGGATAAGGTTTATATGCGCATATGTCTTTTTTGCCTTTTCGGCAAGCATATAAGCCTGTTCATCGGAATCGTTGACGTTCCTGATCATAGCATATTCAAAACTTATACGCCTTCCGGTCGCCTCATAATATTTGATACATCCGTCCATAATGGCTTCGATTCCCCGGCTTCTGTTCGCTGGCATTAACCTGGATCGGGTCTCATCATCCGGAGCATGAAGCGACAGCGAGAGCGTAACGGGATATCCGAGTGAAGACAGATCACCGAAGCGTTCTATAATGCCGCAGGTGGAGATCGTAATATGCCTCATTCCTATATTGATCCCTCTCGGGTCATTTACAAGACGGAGAAACCTGACAACATTGTCAAAATTATCAAGCGGCTCGCCTATCCCCATCATTACGATATTCGATATTTTCAGCCCGGACTCTTTCTGGGAGAAAACAACTTCGTCGAGTATCTCAGAAGCATTGAGGTTGCGAACGAGTCCGCCTATAGTCGAAGCGCAGAACGCACAGCCCTGTCTGCAGCCTACCTGAGAAGAAACACATACAGTGTTGCCGTATCTGTATCGCATGATAACGGTCTCAACAGCATTACCGTCATATAGTTTCCAAAGATACTTTACCGTTCCGTCTATTGAAGTCTTTTTTTCAAGTACTTCAGGCTCGTAAAGACGGTATTTGTCATTCAGAATAGCAATAAGATCTTTAGACAGATTTGTCATCTGATCGAAGGATCTTATTCCTTTAGCAAGCCAGTCTGTGATCTGATCTGCTCTGAAATCAGGCTGACCGAACTGCTTTATCTCAGCCTTAAGCTCATCGGGAAACATTGATAGAATATCTTTTTTCATCATGTTACTCTTGTCATTTTTGCGGCGAAAAAGCCATCGGTCCCGTCTATATGCGGGAGAAATGTATACATTCCCTCAACACCTGTTATACCGCAGCAATTGAAGTTATCAGCTTGAAATTCGCTATGCTCCGAAAGAAAGGCTTCCACTACATCTTCATTTTCTTCCCGAAGTATCGTGCATGTGGAATAAAGCAGCGTGCCGCCCGGCCTGACATATCGGCTGAGATTATCGATCATGCTTTTCTGTATATCAGGCAGCGCTGCGATCTCATCTCTCGTTTTATACTTTATCTCCGGTTTTTTTCTTATAACACCGAACCCCGAGCAAGGGACATCAGCAATAACAAGATCAAAAACCGAATCAAGCTCTTTGTTGTAGCACTTTGCATCCTGTACGCTGCAGCTGATAATATCCAGTCCGAGGCGCTTCGCTCCTTCTCTGACTTTTTCAACTTTACTGCCGTTTATATCGCAGGCAAGGATGCTGCCCGTATTATTCATGTTGATAGCTGCGGAAAAAGCTTTTCCTCCCGGCGAGGAGCAGGCATCCAGTACTCTCATGCCGGGTTTTGCGCCGCCAATAACAATGCACATTGCCGCTGCAGGATCCTGAATGAAAAAGAAACCCTCAGAGAAGCCCGGAAGTTTCCTTACTTCGCGAGCTTCTGTAAAAATAAGATCTTCCAGTACATGTTCACTGTATGGTATTCCGGAATTATTCAGAAGCTGTTTATACTCTTCCGCCGAGATCCTTATCGAGTTTATCCTGAGACTCAGCGGTGCAGGCTTATTTGATTCATCAAGGAATTTTTCAGCTGATTTCTCACCGAATCTCCCGATAAGATATTCAACGAACCATCTCTCTGCACTGTATTCAACAGCAAACCTTTCGGCTGTATCTCCGCAAACAGCCGGGAGAGTGCTTTTTGCAGATGATATACGTCTCAGTACTGCATTTACAAAAGAGACTGCTCTCGGATTATATTTCTTGCATAGCTTTACTGCCTCGTTCACTGCAGCATGATCAGGTACCCTGTCAAGCCAGAGCATCTGATATACTGCCATGCGAAGCATATTTCTTACTTCAATGTCGATCTTCCCCGGTGATGATTCGGAGCAGGAGTTGATATAATAGTCGATCTTATTCCTGAACTGAATACAGCCAAGGTAGATATTCACAGCGAGAGCAGAATCCTTATAATCAAGACCGAAGTCAGTATTCAGTCTTTCAACGCAATTCCCTGACTGCAGAGCTTTCCTGTCTGTATCGTTAAGCAGCTTTAAAACTGCTTCTCTTGCACTCAGCGGCATTTATCCACACCGGCAGTTATCCTGCATCCGTTTAGATAAGCCGAAGCAGACATTCTCTTTTTTCCCGGAGCCTGAAGCTCTTTAATAATTACGCTTTCTCCGGATCCGCATGCGACTTCGATACCATTAGAGTCAGCTTTAATAACTGTTCCCGGCTCAGCTCCGTCAGCGTTCAAGCCGTAATCAGCGCTGAAGATCTTCAATTCTTTCTCCCCAAGTACAGTTACAGCGACCGGCCAGGGCTGGAGGCCATATATCTTTTTAATTATTTTCCTGGCTGGTTCACACCACTCAATTGGACAGATGGACTTATCCAGCATGCTCACATAAGTTGCTTTGCTTTCGTCCTGTGAAATTCGGGGCGCCTTGCCTGCCTCAATATCTCGTAGAGTTCTTATAAGGAGCTCAGCTCCCATAACTTTAAGCCTTTCTGAGAGTTCTCCGGATGTCTCGAACTCACCGATCGGAGTTTCCACAGAATAGATAATGTCTCCAGTATCCATCTCGGTAGCCATATACATTGAAGTAACTCCAGTGACTTCATCACCGTTAATCACAGACCACTGAATAGGTGATGAGCCTCTGTATTTCGGGAGAAGGGATGCGTGAATATTAACCGATCCGTACTTCGGATAATAAATAATCTCATCCGGTAATATTCTGCCAAACGCCACAACAACGATGATATCCGGATCGATATCTTTCACTATAGCGGCAGCAGTTCCGTCACGCATTTTCATCGGTTGAAACACCGGTATACCGTTATCCAGTGCGAGCTGTTTAACGGGGCTGAATATCATACTCATGCCCCTCCCGCAAGGTCTGTCGGGCTGGGTAAAAACTCCTGCCACTTCGCAGTTTTTGTCCTCAATCAGAGCTTTAAGAGACTCCGCCGCAAAATCCGGCGTGCCCATAAACAGGATCTTAAGCACCTTCCGTATTCTCCCAGTATTCCCCGTTCTGTAACTCTTCTTCTGTAAGCATCTTTGTGCAGAGAGAAGTGAATACTTTACCGGAAAGATGATCTATTTCATGACAGAAGCATCTGGCTGTAAGTCCGGTCCCGTTGACAGTAAACCAGTTACCGTTCCTGTCCTGCGCCTTTACCGTAACATCCATTGGCCTTTTAACTAAGCCGTATTCACCTGGAAAACTGAGACAGCCTTCCGGGCCTGACTGTTCACCCGATTGCTCCACTATCTCGGGATTCACAAGTTCAATAATGTATTCGGCCTCGTCCTCGGCAACATTAGTCTCAAGTACAACAACAACTCTGCGCAGCACACCTACCTGCGGCGCCGCAAGTCCGACTCCGCCTGATTCCAGCAGCGTTTCTTTCATATCGTCAAGAAGCTGATGAAGCCTCGGATTGAAATCAGTTACCGTTCTTGATTTCTTATACAGTGTATCCTGTTCCTTGGTCAAAATTGTTCTTATTGCCATATTCTGCTCCGTTATTCTTTACAGCGGATCTGCATCCGCGTATACAGTTATTTCTTTATAGGCTCTGTTCAGACTGCAACCTATTATTATGTTTGATATAAGCTTATAAAGTTTTACATTTTCAGGATGTGTGACATAGACACCATACCTGAATTTTTCGTTAACTTTTGCCACAGAAAGCGGTGACGGCCCGATGACTGACACATTGTCATATAATGCTGTCTCATCCATCAGGCATGACCTTATATGTCCGGCACAGCTTATTACAGTTTTTTCATCTTTACCTACTGCAACTATCGCCGTAAGTTCAGTAAACGGCGGCATGTTCTGAATCCTGCGAAACGCCAGCTCATACTCATAATAAGAGACATAGTCCTGTTGAGCTGCAAACCTGATCACAGGGTTATCCGGTGTATAGGTCTGGATGACTGCCCTGCCTTTTTTTTCCGCACGTCCGCTCCTGCCAATGACCTGAGTAATTATTGAGAAGGTTTTCTCAGCCGCTCTGTAATTTCCCGTGTAAAGGCTCTGATCGGCGGAAATAATGCCCGAAAGTGTGACATTATTGAAATTATGCCCTTTCCCTATCATCTGTGTTCCGACGAGTATAGGTATCTTCTCTTCAACAAATCTGCTGAGAATTTTCTCTCTGTCTCCGGTCTGTGAAACGGCATCGGTATCGAGCCTGATAACGGGAACACCAGAAAACTGCTCTGAAAGCGCATCCTCTATCTTTTGTGTACCGGAGCCAATAAGCTGAAGCTCACCCCCGCATTCAGGGCATTCACGGTCCATCCTTCTTGAATATCCGCAGTAATGACAGATCATTCTGTCTCCGCGCAAATGATATGAAAGTGAAACACTGCATTTCGGACATTTGTAAACAAAGCCGCAGCTGAGACAGGATACAGCTTTGCTTGCACCTCTCCTGTTAAGAAATATAAGGCTCTGCTCACCCTTCTCAATATTCCTGTTCAATTCTTCTGTAAGGAAAGAACTGATCATTCCGGGATTTCCAGCGATGAGTTCGTCTTTCATATCGACTATCCTGACTTCAGGAAGGTCTAACCTATTGAATCTTTCCGGTAATGTAAGGAGCGCATATTTTCCCTGCCGGGCTTTATACATGCTGCATACATCAGGAGTTGCCGAGCCGAGCAGAAGTCCGCAGGATTCTTCTGTGCATCTGTATACGGCTATTTCCCTGGCGTTATATCGGGGCGAGCTTTCGGATTTATATGAATCCTCCTGCTCCTCGTCGATAATTATCAGACCTGGTTCTTTAACAGGTGCAAAAACAGCGCTTCGCGTGCCTATAACCAGTCTTGCTGCACCGGATGATATCCTTTTCCATTCATCCAGACGCTCTCCTGCAGATAGCCCGCTGTGAATAATTGCTACCTCATTCCCGAAATATGAAGAAAACTCTTTTATAAACTGCGGAGTGAGAGCGATCTCCGGAACAAGAAAAATAACTGATTTTCCATTATTGAGACAGCGCCTGATAAGATGTGCGTAAACGCAGCTCTTCCCGCTGCCGGTAACACCGAATAAAAGTGCGGTGAAAGATTCGCCGGCTGCCATCTTCTCGAGAATGAACTGAAAAACTTCATTCTGCTTAGATGTGAGCACAGGAAGTTCTTTCTGCTCTTCTTCAATTGACGGGCGTCTGAAATACTCAACAAATTCAAATGTGATCAAACCTTTGTTTTTCAGTGACAGAAGAGAGTTTCTTGACGCGCCGGAGTACAGCAGCAGATCCTTTGAAGAAAGCCTTCTGAAATCAGCAAGCACTTCCATAATATGTGACTGTTGAGGAGCTTTTTTTCTCGTTTTAATACTGAATTCCGCAGCTTCTTCACGTGATATGTTCAAAACAGCGATCTCTCTGTATGCATCCTTCACTCTTCTTTTACCGTCTTCATCAAAGAAAAGTCCGGCTGGCAGCATCGTCCTCACTGCATCATATATGGTGCAGAAGAAATGCTCTCTCATAAACAGAGCAAGTTTAAGCTGCTTTCCGGTTAGGATAGGATTTGTATCAAGAGACCTGATCACAGGCTTCAGCTTTTCAAATCTGCTGGAAGATGCAATCGCAAGCACAAGCCCTTCGACGGGCGCTCTGTAATGCGAAAATTCGACAAGTACGCGCATCCCGGGAAGAACTCTGCCTGCAAGATCATCGGGTATATAATAATCGTAAGGCCGATCTATATGATATGCAGCTTTGGATATAGCTATCTTTGCCACCTTTAAATACATACCGGCCACCCTTTATAGAAAAATCACTTAATGGTAAGCTTACCTGAATAGACCTCGTCTATAGCTGTGGAAACGGGTTTCTTTTCAAGAGATTCCTGTTTTTCCTCCGCTTCTGCGGAAATAGCTCTCGCCCTTCTTGCAACAAGGTTTACGAGCTGATAGCGGCTGCCTACCTTCTCTGTAAGTTCGGCAACAGGTGGATAAAGCATCATGATCAACTAACTCCTTATATAAATATGAAAATTATTTACCGAAAGAATTCAAAATATCTCTTCTCTTATCGAATCTGCAAAGCTCCGCATTTATTATTGAGGACATTTCTTCAGCGGCTTTATCAAGATCATCATTTATGATTATATAATCATAGAAATCAGCTTCTCTGCATTCCTGGATCGCACGCTGAATACGGGCTTCTATGGCGGCTTCAGTCTCTGTCCCTCTGCCGGTAAGTCTTTTCCTCAGTTCATCTATAGACGGAGGTACTATGAATACCATAACAGCTTCTGGCTTGTTTTTATGAACCTGTGAAGCACCCTGGATCTCAATATCGAGAATTACATTCATTCCTTCCGACAGTCTGTCTTCTACGAATTTACGCGGTGTACCGTATGAATTAGAAACATATACTGCATGCTCGAGAAGCTCGTTTCCGGCTACCATCTCTTCGAAGCGCTTCTGATCGATGAAAAAGTAATCAACTCCGTCCTTTTCTCCCGGTCTCGGAGCTCTTGTCGTAACGGAAGTTGAAAAGCAAATGTCATCTCTGAATGACATTGCTTTATTGACCACTGTGGATTTTCCGGCGCCTGACGGCCCGGATATAACAATAAGATTTCCCTTGCTCAATTCTTTTCTCCTTGTTCGGGATTTTCTGATATCCTTTCAGATATCATTTCAGGGGCAAGCGCAGATAGAACGATATAGCCGTTTTCCATGAAAAGAACAGATTTTGTGCTTCTGCCGAAAGAAGCATCTATAAGAAGTCCTTTGTCCCTTGAGACCTGTATCGCTCTCTTAATTGGTGCAGAATCAGGAGATGTCACGGATATGAGTTTATTTGCGGAAATATAATTTCCAAATCCGATATTGATAAGTTTTATCTGCATATCATTCTATGTTCTGGATCTGCTCACGGATCTTCTCTATTTCAGATTTGAGATCCACAACTATATGAGCAACATCTGAGTTTTGACATTTTGATCCTATCGTATTGGCTTCTCTGTTAAATTCCTGAATAAGAAAGTCCATTTTCTTGCCTACCGGAGATCCTGTTTCGAGGAATCCATCCATCTGTGAAATATGGCTGCGAAGCCTGACTGTTTCTTCATCAATGGCTATATGGTCGGCAAATATTGCAGCTTCGGTAAGTATTCTTGTCTCATCGATACCAGTTCCGTTCAGCACTTCGTTCATTTTTTGTTCGAGCCTGTTTCTGTAGGCTGAGACAGTCTCAGCCGATCTGTTTTCTATCTGATCCACTGTATCCAGAATAACGGCAAGCCTGCTTCTGATATCGTTTAGAAGCTTTTCGCCCTCCCGTGCTCTCATTGAGTCAAAATCAGCAACTGCGCTGCTCAATGCTTCCATAAGAACATTCGAAATATAGCTGTTATCAGCCTCGGTTTTTTCAATCTTAAGCACGTCCGGAAGTCTTCCCATCATTCCCGCAGTAATATCAAACGGAAGTTCAAAATCCGTACTCAAGCCTCTGAACGCATCAATGTATGCCTTTGCAAGCTTCTGATTGACTGATACGTCAACAGAATCAAGTTCAGAAGAGTCGATCGAAATAAATATGTCTACCTTTCCACGGCTTATATGCTGCTTAATAACATTCTTTATCTCTTCTTCCAGAGCAAGATATACTCTGGGCAGTCTGACAGATGTTTCAAGATATCTGTTGTTTACGCTTTTAAGCTCAACGGATACAGTTATGCCTTCACCTGTGATCTTCGCGCTGCCGTATCCGGTCATGCTTTTTATCATTTCTGTTCCTCCATAACCGACGTTATAGAATATGTTACGGTATCAGCGTTTCTTTTCCTTTGGAATAACAGAACAACAGCTGTTCCGGCCAGAAGGAAGCAGAATCCGGTTAGTATGCACATTGCCTCAGACAGGGACATAAGAAACGCTGCAGTATATCCAATTATCAGAAAAAATATCGGCAGGATATAAACAAGGACTGCATATTTGAATATTGTGCGGCTCTTTGTCTCTACGAGTACCGTCTGTCCTGATGCTGCTCCTACTCTGTTTTCAGCCGTGACTCTGATAACATTGTCTCTTTGTGAACAACCCTCACAGCCGGAGCAGTTTCCTCCGCAAGCAGATCTTCTCAGAACGGAAACCTCCGCCGTATCATTCGGAAATGTTTTCAAAACAAATGCTTTCTGTACCATCACTCTTTCACCAGATTCACGGAAACACTGTAAACCCCAATCGCTCCGGCATCATTGCTTCCGTCGATCCTGATTTTGACAGGCACGTCAAATACTCCGGATCCGGTGGAGAGATCTGAGAGATCTGCCACAGCCGCAATATTCTCGTTGGAAAGTCCGTCCAGTATATCCTTCGTCGCTCGGATCTTCACTGGGATCTGCTGGTTCATAACGGTGGCAGTATAGCCTTCAGGCACATTGCCTGCTACGATATTCTGAACATTGAAAGTCTTTGTCTCAAGCCCGGCTATCTCCACCGAGACTACAGCTTCCGTGACACCTGTTATATTGTTTAGCTCGTTATTGATCTTGATAGATCTGGAATCCTGGAAAGTTGAAGTAAATGTGGTCGTATCGATCGTATCAAGAACAATCTTGTTCACTTCAGCAAGAATGGCGGAGTCTCCTGACAATGTTATCGTTTTTGGCTCAATGCTTACCAGAGTGTTACTCTCATTTGCTCCCGCTCCATAATAGAGATTGATATCAAGCGGAACTTCCTTTACAGCAAGAATCGGCAGTGTAGCGACAACGGTATCGGAAGAGAATGTAATTCCGCTGGAAGAGCACTCCTCCCCATCCGCATTCATAAGTATGAAGCCGGTATCAACACTGTATGTGGAGTTTATCTCTCCTTCACCGAATGTGACCCATACATATTCAACGTTCTTAAGATATGTCTCCGGTCCGTTCAGTGTTATCACGGAAGGTTCGAACTCGGCTTTCTGAGCTATGAAGCCCTCCTCTATTTCGCCAAGAAAGCTGCCTTTTACCTGCACAGTCTTATCTATTAATTTGGACACAGTGAAACTTACGGTCTCAGGATATCTCTTCACCACCGAGATGTTCGATGTGTCTGTTCTGCTGGGAAAAACAACATTATAAGGTATCTCGGTATAGATAGACTGCGAAAGTCTGCTCACGTCTATCTGCGCAACGAGATCCGAAGAAGACCAGGCGCCGATTATCCTTCTGGGTCCGGATATTTCAACGTTTACCGTTGAAACATCAACATCCGTTATCTCCATTCCCTTGGCATCTCTCAAAACTGAAGTACCAACAAATTCTACAGGTACATTCCTGAACACCTGGTGGTACTCATCTGATTGAAGACTTGTGACATATATCCAGATGACTAGCGATATCACAAGTGATATAAGCAGCCAGAATATATTGCTGTCAGTTATTCTTTTCTTCGATATGTTCTTCTTCATCTTTATCTACCGTAAGAAGCTTTCTTATTGCCTTCCAGATACTCTTGTCCGCCTCGGCTTCATCAAGGACAAGTTCACTGTGCAGTATCTTATCAAAAGTGGATGAATTGAGATGCCGCTTTAGCATTCCGTCTATCGCTACAGATATCGCACCGGTCTCTTCTGACACAATAACTACCAGCGCGTCTGACTGCTCACTCATACCTATACCGGCCCTGTGCCGCATACCGAGGTCCTTGCTGAGATTCGTACTCTTGGTAAGCGGCAGCACGCATCCCGCAGCCGCTATCCTCCCGTCGCGTATGATCACAGCGCCGTCATGCAAAGGAGCTTTGTTGAAAAAAATATTTTTCAGCAGTTCTGCATTTACATCAGAATTAATCACCGTGCCTGAAGCAATAATGTCGTCAAGCTTTACTTTTCTCTCGAAGATTATCAGAGCTCCTGTCTTTGAATCAGAAAGATCGTTACAAGCAATTATTGTCTGCATTATCACCGATTCCATCTCAGAAGAAGATGCCACTCTGCCCTGAGATAGCGATCTGCCCATTCTTTCAAGAAACTTACGAAGTTCCGGCTGAAAGATGATCAGAAGTGCGATCGCACCTATCTCAACAGCTCTCCGCATAATATAATTGATCATTGTAAGCTTGGCCATACCTGATATCCACAGAGCCACAAGAAAAATGATCAAACCTCTGGCAATGTTGTAGGTATTGGTCCTTCTTACAAGTATAATGACTCTGTATATCAGATATGCAACGATCAGGATATCCAATATATCCGCGATCCCGATATTTGACATATAGTTCAACCCGCGTTCAGCCACGGTCCTGAATATATCCATAATCTACTCTTCCCGCTTAAGTGCACACAATTTAACAATTTATTATATCGCCATTATCTCAAAAAGGCAATTATGTAATCTTAATATTTAAAGCAATTTAATTAATTTTTCCTCTTATCAAACAACTTAAAAGAGTGACAGGCCAAACGCCTGTCACTCTTTTATTCAATCATCATTCCAGCAAGACCACCGCATGAGCCGCAATCCCTTTACCTTCGCCGGTAAAACCGAGACCTTCTTCAGTAGTAGCCTTAACGCTGATGCATTCGATTGGAATCTGAAGCGCTTCAGCAATATTTTCTCGCATCTGTTCTATATAAGGAGCAAGCCTTGGTTTCTGAGCTATCACTGTGCAGTCAGTGTTGGATATTTTATAACCGAGCTCAGTGATGATTCTAACAACTTTTTTCAAAAGTTCAATGCTGTCGGCTCCAAGGAAGTGGTCGTCATTATCAGGAAAAAGCTTTCCTATATCACCTTTCGCCGCAGCTCCAAGCAACGCATCCATTAGTGCATGGATAAGGACATCGGCGTCAGAGTGACCGTCCAGTCCTTTTTCATATGGTATATTTACTCCACCGAGTATCAGTTTTCTTCCCTCTGTCAGCCGGTGTACGTCATATCCGTGGCCTATCCTCATGATTCACCGCGACTTTTCAATATAGCAGCGCCTTTAATTAGATCATCAGGTACGGTGAGCTTGATATTATCAGGATCTCCGGATACCGTATGCACCTTTACTCCCATCATTTTCGCTGCGGAACTGTCGTCCGTGAGAGAACGCTCATGAGTCACAGCATAGGACAGCGCGCCTTTTATAATGTCAGCATCAAATATCTGGGGCGTCTGTATCTGAACTGCATAATTGCGATCCGTATCTCCCGTGATAACACCTTCGTCATCAACTATTCTTATTGTATCTGCACATCTTACAGCAGGGACGGCAGCCATAAACTGATCTGCACAGGATACCAGACTGCTAATTAGCTCCTTCGTGATAAAAGGTCTCGCAGCATCATGTATGGCAATCAGTTTTGTTTTTGGCCCGACCTCGGAAACTCCGGCAAGAGCCGATTCAGTTCTGGTCGCGCCTCCGGATACTACTTTGCTTACTTTCGTAAAACCATTGCTGCTGCACAGATCCGAAACTTCGGAAAGCTTTTCCGTTCTGGTCACTATAACTATCTCATCTACGCATTCAGAGTCCTGAAACGGTTTTAAAGTTCTTGCAAGCACAGGAACTCCGGCAAGGTCAAGGAAAACCTTGTCCGCTCCCATACGTTCTCCGGAACCCGCTGCTACTATTACAACGGAGCAATGCGGATCGCTCTTTTTCTTTGAAAAAAGATCTTTAAGGTTCATTATTCAGCACTCATCCTTTCAGCTGTCTCTTGCGATAGAAGTTCATCATTCCATCCTGCATATCATCAAGGTGCATAAGCATTTTTCCCGCTCCGTATACCGCACATGATACAGCGTCGTCCGCAACTACAGTCCTGATACCGGTACTGCGCTCAATAAGCCTGTCCATACCGTAGATCAGGCTGCCTCCACCTGACATGAGAATTCCGTTTTTGTCAAGGTCGCCTACAAGCTGAGGAGGTGTTCTTTCGAGGACGATATGTATCGTTTCAAGAATACGGTTCATAGGTTCCACAAAGGCTTCGATCAGCTCATTTGAACCTATTTCTATAGTCTTGGGAAGGCCGTTTGCAAGGTTTCTTCCCTTCACTTCCTCTGTTCCCACTTCAGGTCTTTGTATAACGCAGCCTATACTGCGCTTTATTTCCTCTGCAGTACCCATACCGATGAGCATATTGTGTTTGCGGCGGACATACTTAACAATCGCTTCATCAAAGCTTGAACCTGCGACATCTATGGATTCGCATTCCACCACTCCGCCTGCAGATATCACTGCGATCTCAGTGTTTCCTCCACCAATGTCAATAACCATATGTCCGTCAGGCTTGGAAATATCTACACCTGCGCCGAGAGCAACAGCTACAGTCGTCTCTATGAGATAAACCTTTCTCGCTCCCGCTTCGATCGCAGAGTCAATTACTGCGCGCTCCTCAACTCCTGATATACAGCTTGGGACACAAGCAAGTACACATGGCTTGAAAAGGCTGAATGAAGTAACTCTGCTGACAAGTTCCTTCAGCATATGCGCCGCTATTTCATAATCCGAGATAACACCGGTACTGACAGGGTGGATAGCAACTATGTTTGCAGGTGTTCTGCCAAGAAGCTTCTGTGCATCCTGACCAATTTTCAGGATCTTACCTGAAAACTTATCAACAGCAACAACTGAAGGTTCCCTGGAAACAACACCTTTCCCCTGCTCAAAAAGCATAGTGGTGGAGGTTCCCATATCTATAGCGATATCTCTTTCAAATATAAGCATAAATAACCTCAAATAAAATCATTCTGCGGCTTTTGCAAGTGTTGCCGCTGTAACGGAGAGCGCGCCAGCTTCTTTAAGCACCTTGCAGCATTCCGATAATGTTGATCCGGTGGTAACTATATCATCGACAACAAGGATCCTTTTATCCTTTACATCTGCGCCATCACACAGTGACCATGCGCCTTTGATGTTGGTTTTACGTTCTTTTCTATCCCTTGTCAGGGACTGGGCTTTTGTCTCTTTATTCTTATACAAAATCCGTTTGCCGTCAAGTCCCAATAAAACAGAAGTACCTTCTGCAATAAGTTCTGCCTGGTCATATCCTCTCCTGCGTTTTCTTTTTCTGCTGATAGGAACCCATGTAAGAAGATCAAAATCGCTTTCAATATCTCTTATGCCTTCCGCAAGAAGCATTGAGTATGTTTCGGCATATGATACTGCTCCGTAAAACTTGTATCTGAGAAAAGAATCCCTAACCATACTGTCATAACGCAGTGAGGAGAAACACGATATGCCGTCCTCCAGCCTGGTTATACGGCTGTTACCGCACAGTCTCGGAAGCCTTTTATTACACTCCGTACAGATACCTTTACATTCAGCATCGATGATCTTTCTGCAGAAGACGCATTTAGGCGGATAAATCAGATCGAGGATAAAGTATAAAAGTTTTTTCATCCGGCTGCTCTGACTAGTCGCGTCTTTAATGCGTTATATCTTTTCGTCTGCCTGTAGCTGTCTATCATCCTGTACGCTACATTATCATCCCCTACCAGGATCAGAAGCCGCCGAGCTCTGGATACAGCAGTATAGAGCACATCACGGGTAAGCAGAAGAGATGAGTTCGCGCTCAAAGCGAGTATCACAGCTTCAAATTCGCTTCCCTGAGACTTATGGACGGTCATTGCCCATGCATGCTCTATTTCGATAAGAGATTCATAGCCATATTTGACTATTTTACCGTCAAAATCGATACATATATAATCCAGATCTGTATTTATCTCGGTTATCGTGCCTGTATCACCGTTATAGATACCGTTACCGAAAAGCAATCCGGCCTTGTCAGACCAGATGATATCATAATCGTTCCGTATCTGCATCACCCTGTCAGACTCTCTGAATATATTGTCTCCGAATACAATTTCCTTTTTATCAGGCCCAGCAGGATTCAGCCTTTCCTGCAGCTTTCTGTTGATATTGATCGTTCCCAGTTCTCCTTTTCTTGTTGGAGAAAGAACCTGAATATCCGCCGTATTGGTACCCATATTATTCGGAAGCCTGTCGCAGAACAGATCACATATTGTGTTAAGCGCCAGTGAGGGCTGGGATCTTTTGAGTCTGAAGAAGTCCCCGGTATTTGCAGACAGATCAGGGTACTCTCCTTTGTTGATAAGATGGGCATTCTCAACAATTCGGCTGCCGTCACCCTGTCTGAAGATAGTATTGAGCTTGATCGTTTGAACAACGCCGCTTGCAATGACTGATGCAAAAACATTACCCGGGCCGACAGAAGGAAGCTGGTCTGCATCTCCGACAAGAACAAGTTTTGCATCACGAGGCAGCGCTCGAACCAGTGCATCCATAAGCATTATATCTACCATTGAGCATTCGTCCAGTATAAGTGCGTCACAGATGAGCTGATCATCCTCGTTTTTATCGAAGATAACCGTTTCATCATCCTCGGCTATCTTCGCACCAAGCAGCCTGTGAACTGTATACGCGTTATATCCCGTGACCTCTGTCATACGTTTCGCCGCTTTTCCGGTCGGGGCGCAAAGCAACGTGTGGAGCCCCAAAGTATTGAAAAGCTTCAGAACTGCTTTTATCGTGGTAGTCTTTCCTGTTCCGGGTCCGCCAGTTATAACCACAACATTGTTATCCGTAACCGCTTTAAGTGTAGATATCTGCTCCGGAGAATAGTTTACATGCTCAGCTGATTCTATATCACTGATGATACTTTCTGTATCCGCAAAAAGCCTTGTTTTTGCTCCTGCTCTGCCGGCGAGGTCAGCTGCAACATTGGATTCAGCCATATATATTGCCGGGAGGTAACAGGCTCTGCAACCTGCGATTTCTTCGGTTATTACATCTCCGGTTTCGACCAGATCATCTATTCCTTTTTTAACATCATCAATTTCAACGCCTATCATTTCTGCAGTAGCGCCAGCAAGCTTATCATACGGTATGAAGCAATGGCCGTTACTTAAATTGTGATTGAGTTCGAATACAACAGCGGCCTTAATGCGCTCCTGAGAGTATCCGTCCATTCCGGTCTCAAGTGCAAAGCGGTCAGCTTCCGAAAACTTGCCTCCGATAAGTGCGGAAGCAATTATATACGGATTCTCTCTGATCACTTCAAGAGAACGTTCTCCATAATAGTGGTAAATACGCATAGCCAGTACAGGGCGCAGATTATAGTTGCATATATAAGCCAGCAGTTCCTGAATCCCGGAATGCCTGAGAAACTCTTCGTTGAGTTTCTTAGCCTTTGTGTAGTTTATTCCTTTTATTTCCGCAAGGCTTTCAGGATCATCGGCAATTACGGAAAGCGCTCTTCTTCCGAAACGGTTTACTATCAAGGTGGCAGTCGCAGGTCCTATTCCTTTGAAAACGCCGCTTGAAAGGAAACGGAAAATCGCATTTTCATTATACGGCATCTCCTGCTGATAGAAAGAAACCTTGAACTGTCTGCCGTGATTTATATCATTCACCCAGTCACCGAAAGCAGTGATCAGTTCTCCCGGAAAGACATACGGAATGCAGCCTACCAGGGTTGTCTGAGAAGTATCATCGAGACGAACCTTCAATACCGCATAACCATTCTCATCATTACGGAACACTACTGCTTCGATCTCACCGCTGATTACTGAAAGCTCTCTTTCCGTTTCGATTTCGTTCATCTCTCCAGCACCTTCTTTAAATATTGCCCTGTATAGCTTTCATTACATTCGGCACACTCCTCGGGTGTTCCAGCGAATACAACGCTGCCCCCCCGGTCGCCGCCTTCGGGTCCGAGATCGATTATATGATCTGCCACTTTGATAACATCAAGATTATGCTCTATCACAATCACGCTGTTATTACTGTTAACGAGCCTGTCGATTATGCTTACCAGCCTGTTTACATCGTCACTGTGAAGACCGGTTGTAGGTTCATCCAGAATATATACCGTTGATCCTGTGTCAGGTTTCGATAGTTCGGTGGCAAGCTTGACCCTTTGTGCTTCCCCACCGGAGAGTGTAGTACTGGACTGTCCGAGCTTGATATATCCCAGGCCGACATCATAGAGCGTCTGCAGTTTCTGGAGGATCCTCTTATGGTTTGCGAAGAAAACGCATGCTTCAGAAACTGTCATATCGAGGATCTCGGAAATGTTTTTGTTCTTATACTTCACTTCCAGGGTCTCGCGGTTATACCTTCTGCCGTGGCAAACATCACATGGGACAAAGACATCCGGAAGGAAATTCATCTCTATCTTAACAAGGCCGTCACCCTTACAAGCTTCGCATCTACCTCCAGCAACATTGAATGAAAACCTGCCTGACCCGAATCCACGCATCCTGGCATCGTTTGTGGAAGCAAACAGCTCTCTGATATCGCTGAAAACCCCGGTATATGTTGCAGGATTAGACCTTGGTGTCCTTCCTATTGGGCTCTGGTCGAGAACTATGACTTTGTCAACATATTCAAGCCCTTCAATACTGCGGTATTTTCCCGGATTTATCTTTGCATGATTCTTTTTATTAGCAAGTATCTTATAGAGTATCTCGTTTACAAGCGATGATTTTCCGCTGCCGGATACTCCGGTCACGCAAACGAGTTTCCCAAGAGGAAATTCTACATCGATATTTTTCAAGTTGTTCTCAGCAGCGCCATAAATAATTATTGATCTTCCACTGCCTTTCCTTCTTTTGGCAGGCACAGGTATGGAGAGGTCACCCCTGAGGTATTTACCGGTAACGGATCTTTCACAGGCTTTTATCTCATCAGGGGTTCCTGCACAGACGACATATCCTCCCTCACTGCCGGCTCCCGGTCCCATGTCCACTATATAATCCGCCTCGAGCATCGTTTCCTCGTCATGCTCGACGATAATCAACGAATTACCCTGATCTCTCAGGTTTTTTAGCGTTATTAGAAGCTTTCTGTTGTCTACCTGGTGCAAACCTATACTTGGCTCATCCAGTATATACAGAACTCCGGTAAGACCGGAACCGATCTGTGTGGCTAGTCTTATACGCTGACTCTCCCCTCCCGATAAGGTTGCCGCAGCGCGTGAAAGACTTAGATACCCAAGACCGACATTTTTAAGGAAAAGAAGTCTGTCCTTGATCTCTCTGATTATCCTGTCCGCTATCAGCCTGTCCTTTTCAGATATTTCGGCACTGCTTATGAAATCATACGATTCCGTTACAGGCATATCTACAAACTCTGCTATGCTTTTTCCGAAAACAGTAACAGCAAGTGCCGTATCTTTCAGTCTTCTCCCTTTGCATACTGGGCACGCGCTTTCTGACATGCATTCCTCTATCTCCGCACGTACGCTCTGGCTCTGAGTCTCTGAATATCTTCTGCTGAGATTATTTACTATCCCTTCGAACTCTCTGTTTATCACACCGAATCCGTCAGCTGTTTCATACTTCAGTTTTAGTTTCTCTCCGCCAGTGCCATAAAGAATTGCCTGGATTGCTTCTTCGGGTATGTCTTTTACAGGATCGCTCAGCTTGAAGTGATATTTTTTTGCAAGAGCATCAAAATACATTTTGGAGATGGAGTTGCTCTTTATGTTTCCCCAGCCAGAGGCAACAAGCGCACCTTCATTCAGGCTGAGTTCCTTGTTCGGGATTATCAGGTCAGGGTTTATCAGCAACTGAACACCGAGTCCTGAGCAGGTGGGACATGCACCCGCGGGATTATTGAACGAAAACATAGCAGGAGTTATCTCTTCAAGAGAAACACCGCAATCCTCGCAGGCAAAGTTC
>JAIKVS010000204.1 GCA_024685535.1 Oscillospiraceae bacterium
AGCTGAACAACGTAAAAGACATGACTTTTTTACCTCATATAAGGTGCTATTTACCTACCTGTCTCAGATAATCTATTAACGTAAACTATTTTATGTCTCCTACTTTATGTAAATGAAGCCGTAACAATCGGCGATAAAGACAGTACAGCAAACACATCAATACTGCTTTGCCACACTGTCCTATGAATGATATAATAAATATACAACTCGATGGGAGAAGGTATTATGAAAAATATAAGAAAAGGCGTAATTCTTATCCTTGCGGCTGCAATGTTGTTTTCGCTGTCAGCCTGCAGTTCTTCGAATCCTCCCTCAGCTGCAGACACCACCCCGATCCCTGAAGCCAACACCTCTCAGACAGACGTTCCTGTCCCCGCAGACACAATACCTGACGCAGCAGCTCAGGCAATAGACGCGCAGCTTGTTCTGCTATTTACAGACATGGGAATATGGAGTCAAGGCAGTTCTGCAGATTGGAAGTACACTGTTACCGACCTTGATCATAACGGTCGTCTGGAACTGATCGCAGCAAAGAACAATCAAGCTGACCGCACCACCAATGTCAGAATCTGGGAGACAGGTTCTGACGGAAAGAGTCTTGCAGAGTGCAAGGTACAGGACAGCAACGGTGTCTTTCCGGATATCATCACCGAGAGCTCTGATACTTTTTACACCTCAACAAAAGATGAGTGGGAGTATTTCTTCTATGACAACACTCTCTTTGATGGCGGCGCAAAAACGGTAAAATGCTCAGTTCAATTGAAGAACGGGCAGCTCAGCGTTACTGAATATGCCTTTGAAATCACTATTTCCGATCCGAATGGCCAAACACTTGTCGCGCATACAGATCTCAATGGCATAGAGATCTCTGCCGAGGCATATAATGACGCCGGTATGGACAATTTCGTTGGCAGCATGCGCGGCAGTACAAATCTCGACTGGTTCGTCATCAGTGAAGTATATGACGTCACCCGTCTCACCGGCAGTTTCCGTGTATTTACCGGGGAAAAGCAGCCTCCCAATCCACACGATGCTCCGGTTCCTACTCCAGTTCCCTCTTCTGAACCGGCTCCAGCTCCAACTCCTACCCCTGTGCCGACACCTGTGCCAATCTATCTCACTATCACCAAAAATCCAACAAATGAATACCGCAAAGAAGGAGAGACAGCTTACTTTGTTGCCACCGCAAATACATTTACCTCATTGCGCTGGACCATGGTCTCTCCTGACGGCGGAGAATACAATACCCAGACCTTTGCATATCTCTTCCCAAATGCCGGAGTCACCGGTGACTACAGTACGACTCTCTCAATCAGCAGCGTGACAACCGGCATGAGCGGCTGGGGAGCCTACTGCACTTTCTATCTAAACGACCAGACCGCACGCACGACCACTGCATATCTCAACGTTCAGCCTACACCGGCACCAACTCCCACTCCCGGCGGGCATGTAAGCGGAACTGTCAGTGGCTACAGTTACTCCACTGTTTCCATCAACCTCTCCAGCGGCGGTGCAATCACAGTTAACCGCAGCATCTGCGAAGAGGAAGGCAGTATCTATATCGGCGCCGAATGCGACTGCTATTATGTCTGGAATGTCGGCCAGGCAGTATATAACTATGTGCATATCAAAGGCCGTCAGCAGGTCGGCCCAATCTACGGCAGCATGTCCGGCACCGTTACCGACCACAGCAACGGCACTCTCACCATAACTCTGCAGAATGGTGATATTGTCTTCGTCAGTACAGATCTTATGAATCTTGTCAGCGGCGTTCTGAAGGACGGTTGCTTCTGCACTGTCTATTTCCAGAACTATGCGAGGTCAGATTATATCTATAAAGTCGATGTCATCGGCGCAAACGAAGACACCGGTTTCGGCGGTGACCACGCAACGGGTTTTGGATTCGGTTGATAAAATGCTCGCATGATATAAAGTGAAAATCAAAGAGCACTGATCCCCAAAGGATCCGTGCTCTTTTTGTTTTTACTTACGGTCGCTATCTCAAGCGAAGCCCTCTCTGCAGGGTCTGCCGATATCGCGCCTGTGGGCGTAATACAGTTCCTCCGTTGCAAGCGCCATTTTAGTGACTGAGAAGTCGCTGCCCTGCGGATAGACATACCATGTATCTTCCAGAGTATTGAGATCCACGCAATCGCCGTGCTTACCCAGGTATTCATATTCTATATGGCAGGAATAAAGGCTCGGCACCGGCTTCATCATTTCGAAGCGGTCTCCGTCCGTATCCATGCCGCGGACGGTGAATCCGTTCATATCGTGGATCATCGTGCCCTCGCCGAGTCTGATGAAACGCTTTGCATTAGGCAATGTGTCTACGATAACATTGAGCTCACCGCTGCTGTATGTCCCGGCTTTCACTTCAGCCTGCACATTCTTCCGTTCCCACTCATACCAGTCCGGTATATGGGAAAACTCGGTATCCCCGATGTCAGCCAAGAGGCTGCCGTTCTCCTTCATTGACCAACTCTTGCCGCATGCGACGCAGCATATCTTCGAGCCTTCTGTGCTCATTCTGAATTCCGTTCCGCAGGCTGGACACTGGTAGAGCACCTTGTGCAGTCCTTCAGCCCGCTTAGGCCAGTTAATCTTCAAGCCGCTTTCCCTCAGCCAGGCGAAGTCGTCATACTGAAAAGCCTCAAGTATTTTGCCGTTCACTTCATTCACCGTTGCTTTTTCAAGTTCCTCTGCGCTGAACAGCAATTCAAAGTCAGCCTCAGTTGGGGAGATGCGTCTGTCATGCAGATTCCAGAACGGCGAATTCACATGATGCCCGTGGCATATGAGTGTCACTACAGGGACCCCCAGCAGCTTGCAGAGCTTGCCCAAAGACGCCGGCAGGACAGCCGTTGTCCCGCAGAGGGAATAGCGCGCCTCGGGATAAAGCACGGCTATGTTTCCGTTATTGATAACCGTCTTCAGCTGGCGGATAAGGGTTATGTCGTTTGTAAACTTCCGCTTGCATATGCAGCCTATACTTCTCAGAAGGCCTTCTCTGCCAATGAAGCCGTCGATCGCTACAACATAATTTGCCCGGTAAGGGAAGATAGCGCGCGTTGCCACCTTAAAATCCATGAATGCATTATGATTACATAGCAGCACATAGGGCGGCTTCAGTCCTTCCGTGCCTTTTCGGTGTATCTGCGTTCGGTGCTTTATTGTGGCAGGCCAGCTTAGCAGCCATTCCAACGGCTGGAGGTACCATCTGGTTGGAATCGGGGGTCGTTTCATATCAAAACGCTCGAACTCTTTTTTCATGTTGCCTCCGGTTATATCGTTATAAGTCGGGAATCCCCAGTCAGTCCTTCCAGACTTCCTTCGCCAGCCTGAATACAGCCCATCCCTTTGGCCAGCCCACATACATTGTCGCGTGTGTAACTATAGCAGCGATCTCCTCTCTTGTTACGCCATTCATTTTAGCATTCTGCAGGTGATAAGTCAGCGAAGAGTCAGTAATCCCGGATGCCATCAGGCTCACCACAGTAATGATGCATTTGGTCTTTATATCAAGTGCATCCTCATTCCACACTTCGCCGAACAGCACATCATCATTGAGATGTGCAAACACAGGCGCAAACTCCCCGAGTTGCTCTCTTCCGGCCGTCTGTAT
>JAIKVS010000237.1 GCA_024685535.1 Oscillospiraceae bacterium
TCGGAGAGGGACAGCGCATATTCATGAGAAATGGACGTGCCCCTCAGGTCCAGGGAATCAAGCACCTCAAAGCTGGGAAGGACTTCTTCCAGTACAGTTTCATCCACCTTCAGTCCCGAAAGCACAAGACGCGGTGTTTCAGCGCTGAATAGCACGCCGTCTATTTCCACTGGGGGCACCGGGGCCGGCGTTTCGTTGATCCCTTCTGTGATCTCCGGCGCGGCAGGAAAGCGGCCGGCCGCATTTTCGCATGCGGACAGCAACAGTGCCGCCGAAAGCAGCACTGTTGACAAAAGCAGTATTACAAAGATTTTTTTTGATGAGAAAAAGCGCATTTAATAACTCCAGGATGATACTCTGTTTGATATTGAGCTGTGTTGTCTCAGCCGCCTTGTGCACCGGTGGAGCGAAGAGAGGCTATGATCCCTTTCCTGTCTTTGGCATGGAATACCGTACTGCCGGATACAAGGACATTCGCGCCGGCTGTTATTGCCGCTGGTGCTGTTTCAAGGGTGATCCCGCCGTCCACTTCAAGCTCGCAGCCGGAATTGTGCGCATCTATGATCTGCCTCACCTTTTTGACGACATCGAGCTGCGAGCCTATGAGCGTCTGTCCTCCAAGTCCGGGATAGACGGTCATTACAAGGATAAGGTCAACATGTTTAATGAAAGGCAGAACGGCATCGGCATTTGTGCCGGGACTGAGCGTGATGCCCGTCTTTTTCCCGCATGCCCGTATAATGGAGAGGGCTTCGAGAATTTTTTCCGTGCTGTCGGCCTCCACATGGCAGTTTACCAGATCGGCGCCTGTGTCGCAGAACCTTTTGACATACCTTAAAGGCTTTTCTATCATGAGATGGACATCGATGAAGGCATCTGTCGATCTGCGGACGGAGGCAAGTACCGGCAGACCAAAGGAGATGTTCTGAACGAACATTCCATCCATAACATCAAAATGTATATAATCGGCCCCGCAGGCCATAACGTCGGATATCTCTTCGCCAAGTTTTGTAAAATCAGCGGATAGGATCGAAGGGGCAATTTTTATCATGTCTGCACCTCATAAAACAGCAATCGTTTTATAACATAGATTATACGCTATCGCCGCGAAGTATTGCAATATTATTAATCTTTTTAATACACGGGAAAGAAAAAACCGGCAGCACCATATGGTGCTGCCGGTCAGGTTTTCTGCTATGAGATCACCACTCCAGGTTCTTCTCGGTCTCCTTGCTGAATACATGGGCTACATTGCCCTTGAAGCTGAAGGAAACTGCGGAGCCCATATCGAAGTGGGACAGGCCGCCTTCGGAAGGAACGATGATGATAACGTCTTTTCCTTCTGAATTGACATGGAGGTGGATGGAGGAGCCCATCATCTCAGATACATCCACAGTTGCGGGGACACCGCCCTCAATGAGGGTGATGTGCTCGGGACGTACACCGAGAGTGATATCCTGGGACTCAACGCCGTTAGCAAGCAGGCGGGCTTCTTTCTCTGCACTGAGTTCGACTTTTTCATTGCCGAGGAGAACGAAGAACTTGTCGCCTTCCTTCTCGAGCTTTGCATCGAAGAAGTTCATCTGAGGAGTGCCTATGAAGCCTGCAACGAACAGGTTGCGGGGATTGTTGAAGACTTCCTGGGGAGTGCCGATCTGCTGGATGAAGCCGTCCTTCATGATGACTATGCGGTCACCGAGGGTCATGGCTTCGGTCTGGTCGTGAGTAACATATATGAATGTGGTATCGATGCGCTCGCGCAGTTTGATTATTTCTGCACGCATCTGGTTACGCAGCTTTGCGTCGAGGTTTGAGAGAGGTTCGTCCATAAGAAGGACGGCGGGATCGCGGACGATCGCGCGTCCGATGGCAACACGCTGGCGCTGGCCGCCTGAAAGAGCCTTGGGCTTACGGCTGAGGTACTGGGTGATGTCGAGGATCTCGGCAGCTTCACGAACCTTCTTGTCTATCTCCTCTTTCGGGGCTTTGCGAAGCTTGAGAGGGAAGGCCATGTTGTCGTACACGGTCATGTGGGGATAAAGGGCATAGTTCTGGAAGACCATTGCAATATCGCGATCCTTCGGAGCAACATCGTTCATGACCTTGCCGTCGATAAGAAGCTCACCGGCTGAGATCTCTTCGAGACCGGCTACCATTCTTAGAGTGGTGGATTTTCCGCAGCCGGAGGGACCGACCAGAACGATGAATTCCTTGTCTGCAATGTCGAGGCTGAATTCCTGGACCGCCACAACACCTTCATCGGTGATCTGGAGATTGGATTTTCTCTCGGGGGACTCGGCTTTCTTTTTCCGGGCCTTCTTGTCTTCTCCGCTGACGAATGGATAGATCTTCTTGATGTTTTTCAACTGTACAGTTGCCATATACTTGCTTCGGGCCCCGTGCCTCCGCAATCGGGACTCTCGCGGGATCCTGGGATCGCCGCATTACAGCACGTCTCCACAATGCTGCACCCCAAGCAGGGGAAAGACTGAACCTCCTTCTTTTAAGCTGTGTACGGCAGATCAGTCAGGAGAACCGCACACGCTATGTAATATATGTTCTGTGCACGCGGAAGGCGCACTCAGATACATTAAAATTATAGTCGCGGAGATATAAGGCTGTCAATATGTTCATTCCAACAAAAAATGGGAAGCGAAATCGTTTAAGTTGACCAAATCATCTGTTTTAACTCATTTTTTGCTTGATTTGCTGTGAAGTATGAACGGGAGATACAGGATTGCCCATGTTATGAGCATAAGGGGGATGTATCCGAGCAGATATCCAGGACGTCCGAGAGAGGAGAACCATTCCAGCGGGGAACCCGGAGAGGGCCAGTTAAGAAACATATAATTGGTTCCGGCCGACTTATCGAAGAAATATACCGGCACAGCGAGCAGCAGCATTATCAGAATACATGCCGGCAGCCTGCGGAGATCGGGAAATATGTCTGCACTGATGACCTGCATCACCACATATATTGTAATAAGAAAGTGGAGCAGGAAGCCCGAGAACGTCATGAAGCTGAAAAGAGGATAGCCGACCCAGTCGGGAAATATGAGGGCAAAAACCGCACCAGGCATGCAGAAGAAGTAGAGAAACTGCGAAAAGACGCTGCTTGGAGAACTTTTTATAAACGAATGGATAAAGCAGAAATAGATACTGAGGCCGCAAAGATGCAGAGGGAGACGGCCTATGCCGTAATCTCCGGCGAGGATGAGCAGAAGAGTCTTCAAAAGCTCGATCGCAAGAGCGGATGAAGCAAGCGTGATACGGATTCTGCGGCGTTTTTCAGCAGGGGATCTCCGGTATATCAAACAGATAAGCACTGCGGCGGCGGCACCAATGATGAGCCATATAAAATGCGCAGCGGAAAACAGACCGAAGCCCGTTTCAGGCGATTCGGCCGTAACGAAAAAATCTCCCGGCAATATACCCATTCTTTCTCCTGTCACTTTGCAAGCTGCACCATATATATAATTATACAGTAAAAATAATTATACAGTAAAAAGAGCGAAGATAGAACTGCCGGACTACATAAAAAACTAACAGTAACATATGGTTTCAGATGGAAACAGCAAAAACTGCTCACCACTATATTTAGTGTTCAAATTGGTAACACAGAGATAAAATTTTCAATATCTTGTGTTTTGCTATTGACTTACGTTTATTATGGTCTTATTATTACAAGGCAAATAATGGAGGAAAACGCGATGTTCATATCCGGGCTTCAAAAACTAACACTTCTGGATTATCCGGGCAGAGTTGCCTGCACGGTGTTCACAGGCGGATGCAATTTCAGGTGCCCTTTCTGCCATAACGCGCCGCTTGTACTCCCGGAAAGACTTGCTCAGGATACCGATGAGGAGCAGGTACTGGCATTCCTGAGAAAAAGAACAGGAATACTCGACGGAGTCGCGATAACCGGAGGTGAGCCCCTGATCCACAAGGAGATACCTTCCTTTCTCGAGAAGGTCAAAGCCCTCGGATTCAGCATAAAGCTTGATACAAACGGGTCATTCCCTGAGATGCTGGAGAGCATCGTCAAGGCCGGCCTTGTCGACCGGGTGGCGATGGATATCAAGAACTGTCCCGAAAAATATGCGGAGACCATCGGACTTAAAGATTTCGACATTGCGCCTGTTGAACGGAGCAAATCGTTTCTGATGGAATGCGGGATAGATTATGAGTTCAGGACTACTGTGGTAAAGGGAATACACACCGAAGAATCACTGCTCGGAGCGGCAGAGTGGATAGCGGGAGCAAAGGAGTACTACCTGCAGCAGTTCAAGGATTCCGGAGATGTTATTGCAATAGATGGCCTGTCGGCTTACGATGAAAAGGAAATGCATGCCCTTGCTGACGCGGTGGCACGGTTTGTGCCGGCTGTAAAGGTAAGAGGCGTATAAACATAGATATTATAAATGTTTGATATATGACGGAGGATGAAAAAGATGTATCAGGTAATCAAAAGAGACGGGAAGATAGTTGATTTCGATATCAGCAAGATCGGCAACGCCATAAGGAAAGCCTTTGAGGCAACGAGCACCGATTATAATGAGGACATAATCGATTTTCTCGCGCTGAAGGTTTCTGCGGACTATCTGCCGAAGATCAAGGACGGAAAGATCGCTGTCGAGGAGATACAGGACAGCGTTGAAGCGGTGCTCTCCCGCGGAGGCTATGAGTCTGTAGCTAAGGCTTATATACTTTACCGCAAGCAGAGAGAAAAACTGCGCAACGCAAAATCAGCCTATCTCGATTACAAGACGACGGTCGAGCAGTATCTCAACATCGAGGACTGGCGTGTAAAGGAAAATTCCACCGTGACCTACTCGGTAGGCGGACTCATTCTCTCCAACTCCGGTGCCATAACCGCAAACTACTGGCTCAGCGAGGTATATGACCAGGAGATCGCCAATGCCCACAGAAACTGCGATATCCATCTTCACGACCTGAGTATGCTTACCGGCTACTGCGCCGGATGGAGTCTTCGCCAGCTCATAAAGGAAGGCCTCGGCGGCGTGCCCGGAAAGATCACTTCCTCTCCGGCCGGGCATCTGTCCACTCTCTGCAACCAGATGGTCAACTTCCTCGGTATCATGCAGAATGAGTGGGCGGGAGCACAGGCTTTCTCCTCCTTTGACACATATCTGGCCCCGTTCGTCAAGATCGATAACCTCACACAGAAAGAGGTAAAGCAGTGCATCCAGTCTTTCATCTATGGAGTGAACACCCCCTCCAGATGGGGCACACAGGCGCCGTTTTCCAATATAACCCTTGACTGGAGCGTCCCGAACGACCTCAAGGATCTTCCCGCAATAGTCGGCGGCAAGGAAATGGATTTCACCTACGGCGACTGCAAGAAGGAAATGGATATGGTAAACAAAGCCTTCATCGAGATCATGATCGAAGGCGACGCCAACGGCCGCGGCTTCCAGTATCCTATCCCCACCTATTCCATCACCCGCGACTTCGACTGGTCTCCCACGGAGAATAACAAGCTCCTGTTCGAGATGACCGCAAAATACGGCACCCCGTATTTCTCTAACTATATCAACTCCGACATGGAGCCTTCGGATGTCCGTTCGATGTGCTGCCGTCTGCGTCTCGACCTGCGTGAGCTGAGAAAGAAATCCGGCGGATACTTTGGCTCCGGCGAGAGCACTGGCTCCATCGGAGTGGTCACCATCAACATGCCGAGGATAGCATATCTTGCAGCAGACGAGGCTGATTTCTATAAGCGCCTCGATAAGATAATGGATATCTCCGCCCGTTCGCTCAAGGTGAAGCGCGATGTTATCACAAAGCTCCTCGATGCAGGTCTTTATCCCTATACAAAGCGTTATCTCGGTACCTTCGCTAACCACTTCTCCACCATCGGTCTTGTAGGAATGAACGAGGCCGGCCTGAACGCAAAGTGGATCCGCGCAGACATGACAGACCCGAAGTGCCAGGAGTTTGCAAAGCAGGTCCTTGATCACATGAGAGAAAGACTCAGCGATTATCAGGAAAAGTACGGCGACCTGTATAACCTTGAGGCAACTCCCGCCGAGTCCACATCCTACCGCCTTGCCAAGCACGACGTGGAGTCCTTCCCCGACATCATTACTGCAGCGGAAGCAGGCGGCACCCCGTACTACACCAACTCCTCACATCTCCCCGTCGGATACACTGAGGATATCTTCGAAGCTCTCGACATCCAGGACGATCTCCAGACCCGATACACCTCCGGAACAGTATTCCATGCCTTCCTTGGTGAGAAACTGCCCAGCTGGGAAGCCGCCGCGAACCTCGTGAAGAAGATTGCGGAAAACTACAAGCTCCCATACTATACACTTTCTCCCACCTACTCAGTATGCCGGAACCACGGATATCTCAACGGCGAGCAGTTCACCTGCCCTGAGTGCGGCGAGACTGCTGAAGTATACAGCCGCATCACCGGCTATTACCGTCCCGTGCAGAACTGGAATGTTGGCAAGGCTCAGGAATACAAACAGAGGAAAGAATACGATCTCGGCCATTCCGAGCTGAAGCATGAAGGCCCTCTTGCCGACGGAGTCATAGTGGAACGTCAGAAAGCTGCTGCTCCCGGAAAGACAGAAGCCCCTGCAGCTCCTGAGAAAACTGCAGCAGGAGACAGAAACATACTTTTTGCAACTCCGACCTGCCCCAACTGCCGCATTGCATGCTCCTACATGGACAAGGCCGGCTTCCCCTATGAGAAGATCATGGCGGAGGACAATGCCGAGCTTGCCGCACAGTACGGAGTAAAGCAGGCTCCCACGCTTATCGTGATCAAAGACGGAGCCTTCGAGAAATACGCCGGAGCCGGAGCTATCAAGGGATTTCTCAACAATCTCTGATAAATAAGAAATAAGCGAAAAGAATATCACACAGGGGTACCTGAGACTATCGGGTACCCCGTTTTTAAGAACAGACTTCAACATCGGAGGAGCGGTATGGGAAAGCGTTCGGTAAAAGAAAACAAAAACATATATCAGATAAGCAGAGAGAACATGAACCTCACCAGAGACGCTGCCAGTGAACTGATGGTATATATCTCCCCGGAGCGCATAGAGAAGATCGAGAGCGGCAAGGTCCTTCCTCATCCCGATGAGGTGCTCGCCATGGAATCAGGCTACCGGAATCCGGAGCTTTGCAATTACTACTGCACTCATGAGTGCCCGATAGGAATGAAGTATGTGCCGGAAGCAAGCCTTCAGGATCTTTCCCGGGTAACGGTACAAATAATCTCCGCACTCAATGCCATGGAAGCGGAGAAAAACAAGCTTATCGACATATCTGTGGATGGCAGGATTAATGACTTTGAGAGGAAAGACTTTGATGTTATACTCGAGAAGATCAATGCGATAGACAGATCCATCCAGGGGCTTCGCATCTGGATAGAACATGCGATAAACACCGGCAAGATGGACGAGGCGGAATAGGCGTACGGAGGATAACATCATGTATGATATTATAATAGTAGGAGGCGGACCGGCAGGACTAACGGCGGCAACATATGCCTGCAGAGCCGGAAAAACCGCACTGGTCATTGAGAAAAATGCTTTCGGAGGACAGATCACATGGTCCCCCAGAGTTGAGAACTTCCCGTCTTATGTTTCCGTCAGCGGGACCGAGCTCGGAGACAGGCTTCTTGAACAGGCTATGGAACAGGGCGCGGAGGTCGAGCTCGATGAAGTCGTCTCGGTAAAGGATAATGGCACGAGCAAGACCATTGCCTGCGAGTCCGGCGCTGAATTCGAAGGAAGAGCGCTCATAATAGCCGCGGGCGCCAGACCGAGGACGCTTGGGCTTGAAAGAGAGGAAGAGCTTACCGGAAGCGGAGTATGCTTCTGTGCCGTATGCGACGGGGCTTTTTACAGCGGAAAAGCCGTGGCTGTGAACGGCGGAGGAAACAGCGCACTTCAGGATGCTGTACTTCTCAGCGAAAAGTGCTCCAAAGTATATCTCATCCACAGGAGAGCCTCATTCAGAGGTGAATCGAAACTGGTGGATGTGCTGAAAGCGAAGAGCAACGTTGAATTTGTTCTGAACGCTTCCGTGACAAAGCTGCTTGGAGAAGATGAGCTGAACGGTATAGTTGTGGAACAGGACGGAAAGGAACGGCAGCTCGAGATATCAGGTCTGTTCGTGGCAATAGGCCACAGACCGGATCTCGGAGTATTCTCCGGGCTGACCGAGCTCGACAGCGCAGGCTATGCGGATTCGGATGAAGGCTGTCTTACAAAAACGCCCGGAGTATTCGTGGCCGGAGACTGCAGAAAAAAGAACGTGCGCCAGCTGACAACAGCAGCTGCCGACGGATCGGTCGCAGCGCTGGCAGCATGCGCCTGGCTTGACAGATAAACAGAAATTATAATTACAGCCCCGGTCATTACCGGGGCTGTTTTGGAAGTGAGGACATGAGTTATGAACAGTGTGCTTCGAAAAGATGCAGAAGAGATCGTCAGAGCTGCTGTCAGCGCCGTTCTGCCTGAGGAGGCTGTCCGGCGGGCGCTCGCGGGAAAGCGCTTCCCGGGAAGAGTTTTCCTTATCGCAGTGGGAAAGGCTGCTCCCCGCATGGCTCTTGCTGCTGCAGACGTAATTGCGGAATCGGTCGAAGCAGGCCTGGTCATAAGCAAATACGGTCATTTTGCTGATAATATGCGGGGGATGCGGTGTATAGAGGCAGGGCATCCGGTGCCTGACGCGAACAGTGTTATGGCGGCGGAGGCGGCGCTTGAACTTACTGCCGGGCTAAAAGAGAGCGATACGGTCCTGTTTCTTCTTTCCGGCGGCGGCAGCGCACTTTTTGAAAAGCCGCTGATCCCCCTTGAGGAAATGCAGAAGGTGACAAACCAGCTGCTGTCCTGCGGTGCGGATATAGTGGAGATAAACACTGTCCGCAAACGGCTTTCTGCAGTAAAAGGCGGGAAATTTGCAGCCCATTGCGCACCGGCAGCGATAGAAGCCGTCATCCTCTCGGATATTCTGGGAGATCCGCTTGATATGATAGCTTCAGGACCAGTCAGCCCGGACAGCGCATCATGCGAAGACGCCCTGCGCATAGCTGAGAAATACGGTCTGCAGCTCAGCCCTGCTGCTGAAGCCTGCCTTCGTGAGGAAACGCCTAAGGAACTTTCAAATGTAAATGCTCAGGTGGTAGGGAGCGTAAGGGAACTTTGCGCTGCAGCCGCTGAGACATGCCGCGCGAAAGGCTATGAAGCGGTATTCCTTACAGACATGCTAAGCTGTGAGGCGCGCGAGGCAGGACGTTTTATCGCTTCGATACTCCGCAGCCATGCAGATGAAGGGAGAAAACAGGCTTTTCTTGCCGGGGGAGAGACGGTTGTCCATCTTACCGGTAAGGGGAAAGGCGGGCGTAACCAGGAACTGGCCCTTGCCGCATGCGAAGGGCTTAAAGGACTGAAGAATGCCGCTGTAATAAGTGTCGGCTCCGACGGAACAGACGGGCCTACTGATGCGGCAGGCGGCTATACCGACGGAGACAGCTATGATGCGCTGAAGGCTGCGGGGCTGGAGCTGTACGGTGTGCTGCGGGAAAACGATGCTTATAATGCTTTGAAAGCGGTGGACGGACTTGTCGTTACAGGTCCGACCGGAACGAATGTGAATGACATTGCAGTGGGATTGCTGGGTGCCGACGGATGATTCTGTAAACCGGGCAATCTATAAAAAGCCCTGGAATTATTAAACAATAAAAACAGGACGGGAGCGAAAGCACCGTCCTGTTTGTCATATGATTTTGAAATGCCGGAGCGCTTTTGCGATCCCCGCATCGTTGTTCGAGCAGGTGATAAA
Organism: Oscillospiraceae bacterium; assembly: GCA_024685535.1. Taxonomy (GTDB): domain Bacteria; phylum Bacillota; class Clostridia; order Oscillospirales; family Oscillospiraceae; genus Limivicinus. The sequence goes on from JAIKVS010000237.1 coordinate 9,826, forward strand.
TGCGGAATGCTCCTTTATCAGCGGATCCGCATTGCCCATTGCAACGGGAAGTCCCGCAAACTGCAGCATGTCAAGGTCATTGAGACCGTCACCGAAGACAATGACCTCAGATCTGTCTATTCGAAGCCTGTCACACAGGGCGGACAGCGCCTGCCCCTTGGTGGCCTCGGCCGAATTGATCTCAATGTTGTTCGGCAGAGATGTGCTTATGGCGAGATCCGGAAACAGCCGGGGAAGGATCTGCAGCTGGCGGAGCCTTTCATCAGGATCGCTGAAATACATCTGCATTTTCTGGAGGGGTCCGCCTCTTTCAATTATGAAGCCCCTAAGGTCATCAGTTCTCTGCATGGTCCTTAGAATATAGGTATGGAGCATGTAATTCATCAGAGGACCGGTGAAATAGTCATCTGCCCTCTCGGCGAAGGAAGCGCAGGTATAGCGTTTGTCATCCGCGTAGCAGTCGTAAAGCACATCCAGCGAATCCATATGATCCAGCACGTGTATCGCCTGATCCAGCGGGATCTGAGCTGAGTACAGGATCTCATCATTCACTGCGTCATAAACAGATCCGCCGTTTGTGGTGATGAAATAGCGGGCTGAGAGCACTGTTCTTACGGGTTCAGGCATGAAAGGATATATCCTCCCGCTGGCGGGGACAATAAGAATACCCTCCGAGGCCGCGGCGCGGAGCGCGGCAATATTATCTTCCGGGATCTTTTTCTGATCATCGAGCAGCGTGCCGTCAAGATCAAAGGCGATAAGTCTTATATTCATGTTCCATTTCCTGAAGATTCAGCTTGCCTGTTATTATCCGATGTGTGACCGTGATTTGCAACAGTTTTTTGTATATGCAGGTTATTGCCTAAGGGCAAATAGCTGAAAAAGCGCAAAAAAGCTTGCAAATTATCATAAAATAAGATATCTTATTGCATATTTGAATTTTACTAATGCGGTATACTACATTATATTATTTACCGTTACCGGAGACAGACAATGCAGAATAAGGATATCGAGCTTTTTCTGGAACTTGTGAAAACACGGAATATATCCAAAGCTGCTGAGAATCTGTTCATCTCCCAGTCGGTCATAAGCACTAGACTGAAGAGCCTCGAAGAGGAACTCGGGTATGAGCTGTTCCACAGGGCGAGAGGGATCAGAGAGATCGAGCTTACAAGGCCGGGTAAAGAATTCGTGAGCGTTGCAACGCGAATGCACAATCTCTATGCCGAAGCTGAGCTTCTCCGCCTGCAGACCAGATACTCACTGAATATCGCCGCTCCGGAGAGTGTATATTATGATTTCCTTGATCTTCTGATGCAGCGGATATTCAAAAGCAACCCGGAACTCAGGCTTTCAGTGATGATGAAGGATTCTTCTGAGGTCTATGATCTGATGGAGAAGGGGCAGATAGATTTCGGCTTTGCATCCTATGAATCCAGCCACTCCAATATAAAGCACGATCCGGTGTTTTCCCAGGATGAATGCCTTGTATTCGGGAGGGATTCCTCATCCGGACAAGGACCGATATCACCGGCTGACCTTGATCCGGAAAAAGAGATAAGGCTGACGGGCGGCAACTTTTCAAATGTTGCCCAATGGAGAGATGTCTGGTTCGCTGGCCAGGACAGATGCAGGGTAATGGTCAATTCCCCGCATATGATAGTAAAATACCTTATTGATCCTGGCAGCTGGGCCATTCTCCCTCTTGCCACAGCGAAAATGCTTTCGGAACTTTATGATATAAGGATCTGTGAGCTTACCGATGCACCCGAAAGCAGAAAAATATACCTTCTACGGCATATAGGCGCCAATAAAGGCTCCGACGATGCTGCGAGAATATTCGAGAAAGAGCTTGCTCTCTTCCTCGAGGAAAGAAAAAATTAAAACCAGGAAGGAAACAGAAAAATGAAAAAGATCATAGCATTACTTCTTGCCGCAGTCATGGTGTTTGCACTGTGCGCATGCGGTAGCTCTTCTTCAGCCAAGAAGGAACTCATCATGACCACCGGTAATGAGACAGGCACCTACTATGCCTACGGCACAGTTCTTGCAAACTATGTCTCCGGCAAGACTGATTTTTCCATCACTGCAGTAGCCGGCAAAGGCTCCAAGGCGAACATAGAGGACATGAGCGCAAATCTCGCTCAGCTCGGATTCTGCCAGTCTGACGTTATGAGCTATGCATTCAACGGAGAGCGTCTCTTCGATGGAGCCAAGGTCTCTGATTTCTCAGCTGTTGCTGCTCTTTACATGGAGCAGGTCCAGATAGTGACCACCAACCCCGATGTCAAGACAGTTGCCGACCTTAAGGGCAAAGCTGTCTCCATCGGTGAATCCGGCTCCGGCGTCTACTTCAATGCAATCGACGTTCTTACAGCGTACGGACTTTCCGAGAGCGATATCGACGCCAAGTATCAGTCCTTCTCCGACAGTGCGGACAGCCTCAAGGACGGAAAGATCGATGCAGCGTTTATAGTTGCAGGTGCACCCACCACTGCCATCACCGATCTGGCTACTGCTAAGGATGTGAACCTCGTCAGCATCGACAATGAGCATATCAATGCCCTCATCGATATGTGCCCGTACTACAGCGCATATACCGTTCCCGCAGGCACTTACAAGGGCATGAACAGTGATGTGCAGACAGTTGCCATAGCAGCTATGGTGCTCGCACGTGACGATGTGGCAGAGGATGCCGTATACAGTTTTCTGAAGACCATCTTTGCAGATACTGCAGCTGTGACCGAGCAGCATGCAAAGGGCGGCGAGCTAGATCTCGCTTTTGCCTCCTCCGTGACTAGTGTCCCCTTCCACAAGGGTGCAGTAAAGTTCTTCTCTGAGAACGGTATCACCGTCAGCGGAAAATAATCAATCAGCAATAAAGGCTGCGGCGCCGGAGACGACGCCGTAGCGCTTTATATACTCAAACCTGTAAAGGATTGATGATATGGCACTGTTTGCGAAAAGAAAAAAGAGCCCTCAGCCGGAGAACACACCGGAAACAGCTGAGGACATAATGCGCAAGTACGACAGGGAGTCCAATACCAGGATATGGGAGGGCACACCTGCTGTAATTGTCAGGATAATCATGGTGGCATTCTCGCTGTACTGCATGTATTCCACCATATTCAGCACCGCAGCGCTGGAAAAAAGGCTGACCTCATTTGTCACCTTCATTATTATAATGGGTTATCTGACATACCCGGCCAGCAAGCATCATGTCAGGACCAATTACATTCCATGGTATGATATATTACTGATGCTGCTGGGCGCCGGCTGCTTCTTCTACTATTTCATCTCATATGACAGCCTGGTGCTTGTCCTTTCAAGCGCATCCAAGATGACGCCGTTTTATGTCGCGGTCGGCATTATTGGAGTGCTAAGCCTGATGGAACTTTGCCGCAGATGCGTCGGCATACCCATACTGTGCATCATTACAGCCCTGCTCATCTATACATTCGCAATAGGCAAGCCGCTGAACCTGGTGATTTTCAACCTGTTTTACGACACCAAGGGCGTGCTTTCCGTTCCTTTGAAGGCATGCTCAAGCTTCATTTGCGTGTTCATCATATTCGGAGCGTTCCTTGAGAGAACAGGCATAGCTGAGTTCTTCATCCAGATGGCTAATGCGCTTGTGGGAAGATTTTCAGGCGGACCCGCCAAGGTGGCGGTGATCTCTTCGGCATTGTGCGGGATGGTCTCCGGATCCTCAGTCGGCAACACGGTCACCACCGGCTCCGTTACCATACCGATGATGAAGGATACCGGATATCAGGGTGAATTTGCGGGCGCTGTCGAGGCAGCCGCTTCCACCGGCGGACAGATAATGCCTCCTATCATGGGGGCTGCTGCGTTCCTTATGGCGGAATATATGGGAGTGACTTACGGAGAGGTCGCCCTGAGAGCAATACTTCCGGCAGTGCTGTATTTCACAGGTATATTCATCGCCGTGCATCTTGAAGCGAAAAAACACGACCTCAAGGGCATACCGGTGGAGAAACTGCCGAAGCTGAGCAGGCTGCTGCCCAGAATATATCTGCTTGCCCCGCTGGTTGTGCTGGTTTGGCTCGTGGTAACGAACCGCCACACCATGGCGTATTCAGCGGTCATCTCCATACTGGTGGCTATCGCTGTCAGCACTGTTGACGAAGTGGCGCTCGATATAGTCGGTGCCAGGAACGGCACGGATACCAGATCCGTAAAAGAGCACATAAAGGGATTTGCTGAAAGGCTTTTCAATTCACTGGAAGCAGGCGGCAAGGGGACTATAACAGTCGCAGTGGCATGCTGCATGGCAGG
>JAIKVS010000247.1 GCA_024685535.1 Oscillospiraceae bacterium
CCGGGCGAGATAGCCTGCCATATAGTCGATATTCTGGATTGCTTCGATCAGTCTGCAGCGGAACACAGAGTTGTCAAACTCAGCACTACTTTTGAAAAGCCCGATGCATTCTATCCTGTGGCTGACGGTCTTTGGATCGGAGATCTCGGAACAGCGTCCAACTTTGTCTGATAATTATCATATATACAGGGAACAGAAAATATCTGTTCCCTGTATATATGAAATATAATGACACATATTGCAATAATTGAAATACACTATATTGAAGGAGAAAACCATGGAAAAACTCAGGGTAGGAGTGCTTGGCTGCGGAGCAATTGCAAGCATATATATTCACAACATGAAATATCACTATGACAAAGTTGAAGTGATCTCATGTGCTGATCTGCTGCCTGAAAAAGCAGAGTTCATCAGGAAAAAATATGATCTTAAGAGAGCCTATACAAATGAAGAGCTGCTTGCAGATCCTGAAGTGGATATAATCCTTAATCTCACAGTCCCTTCGGTCCATTACGAACTTAATAAGGCGATACTGAATGCCGGAAAGCATCTTTACTGCGAAAAACCGCTGGCAGTCACTGTGGAACAGGCAAATGAAATAGTCGCTCTGGGACATAAGCTGGGACTGCGCGTAAGTGATGCTCCTGATACGTTCCTAGGACCAGGGATACAGACTGTACGCAAGCTGCTGGATGACGGCGTTATAGGCGATGTTACCGGATTTACGGCAAATCTGTTTACGCATGGCCATGAACTGTGGCATCCGTCTCCGATGTTCTATTATGAAGAGGGCGGCGGCCCGATGAGAGATATGGGCCCATATTACTTAACTGCACTTATATCGTTGCTGGGGCCGGTTGAGGATGTTGCCTGCTTTGCATCAAAAACCTTCAGAAAGCGCGATATCAAGGGCACTATCATAGATTCCGATGTGTATACTCAGTATAATTCTCTTTTACGCATGAAATCTGGCGTATACGGCAATGTTAATATGAGCTGGGAAGTTTGGAATTCAAAACTCAACGGCCTTGAGATCTACGGAACCGATGGCATGATAACTGTTCCGGATCCAAATGCAACCACAGGCCCGGTATTCGTATATCATGGAGATAAGTATGTTGAACTGATAAGCGCAATTCCAAGAGACGAGATCGTTGCGCGTCTTATGTTCGGAAGAACGCCGGAGGCTCAGAGCTGCTATGAGGAAGTACCTCTTGCTTATCGCGGTGGAAAGAACATGAGAGGTATAGCAACTGTTGAAATGGCGATGGCCATAGCAGACGGGCGTCCCCAGCGTGCAAGCGGTGAGATGGCTGCACATATAGTCGATATACTTGACTCTATGGAACGCTCTCAAGAGACCGGACAGATAGTTAAGCTCAGCACGACCTTTGAAAGACCGGAGGCATTCTATCCTGTTGCAGAAGGAGTCTGGCTGGGTGATCTCGGTACTGAATCCAGTTTTGTCTGATAGTAAAAAACATAGATAAAAAGAGAACCGGTCCTTTAATGGACCGGTTCTCTTTAGTGTTTAAGTCTCTTCCTCGCCGGAAGGCGAATTTGTCTGCCTGTCCTGCCACATAAGATGATATCTCATCTGCTTTTTTAATAGCGCATAACGCTCTGTCATCGAGCCGTCATCGTTATATCTCCAATAGCCGGAGTTTGCAGAATGTCCGCCTGCAATGCTTACGAAGCAATTGGGAAGCTGCTCCTGGAGCTTGTTGGCATCATCTTTTGAAAGATGATCAAAACTTCTCTGGCATAGCCGTACTATTTTAAGGTTTTCCAGACCGTAAAGCGGCGTAAGATCGCGAAGGTTCTTATTGTCACCGAGATTCAGATACTCAAGTTTTTTCAGTTCCGAGAGGCAGCTTATATCTCCCACGTTTGTTGAAAAGCATTCCAGAAACTCTATATCGGGGCAGCTAGCAAGGGGCGAGATGTCGGATACCTTAGTTATGGAAACAATAACGGTTGTAAGTTTTGGGAAGTATTTTACAAATTCGATATTCGTGATAGCTCTGTTATGGCCTACATCGAGGTAAAGCACATCCGGAAAGTACTTCAGCAGATGAGCATTGTTGTCACGAATCAGGGGAGAATTCATCAGGGTTGTGTCCGTCATGAAGTTGTATCCGGCAAAAAGAACGCTCCAGACTATATTTTTCTCGGGAAAGTCTTCCTTAAGCTTTGCCATGCTCTCATAGTCCTTTATCTCACATCGCTCGAGGCGCAGAAGCTTAAGAGAGCGAAGGTAGGGGAGTGCATTTCTGAAAACAGGGATACCAGAATCACCGATTTTTGCTTTTAAGTATCTTAACTCTTCTGTTTCCCAGTCAGCAGTCTGACCGAAAAGGTCGAAACGGCAGTTGATATCTGCTCCAGGTGCAGCATCCGCGATCGTATCGATGCTGTCAAAACTGAGACATGTTATACCTTCACTTTGACAAAGCTGAACGGTTTTCAGAGAAAACAGCTTTTCGAGGCAGGAAACGGCTTCCGGAACATTCTCTTCCGTTAATTCGGACAGGTCGACGATGTCAGCTGTGTTCGGATATTCTGCGCCTAGAATGGTCACTGTCCAGCAGACCTCAGCATCAGGGAAGGCGGAATTGAGCATATGAAGCTGCTCCGCCGATGCATCTGTGCTTCCAAGGTCAATGCTTTTGAGGTTTTTAAATATCTCAGCTGAATCACATAGATCAGAAAAATCAATATTCTTATCTGTCAGGTCCAGCTTCTCGTCAGTTGAAAGG
>JAIKVS010000029.1 GCA_024685535.1 Oscillospiraceae bacterium
GGCGTAAATTCTTCACCGCTGTAGAACGGATAGACAAAATCATTAAGATCTTTTGCATTGTTGTTCGTCAGTTCTTTTATTTCGGCGGCAATTTTCTTATCGGCCAGCGCTCCAAGTCCCGGAAATACTTCCCTGCCATCCCATGTTTTCCTGAGAGCAGATGCGTATTGATGTTCCTCTTCAGTATATACAGGAAGCGGAGCTTCATTCAGGTTACTGAAAATCACTTTTTCCAGAGTCGTATTCGGGAGCGGATTTGCCGTGCCATCAACAAATATCCGCTCATAAGTCGTACCGGTCATCAGTGCCGCACCCTCTGCGAGTTTGTCAACTCTCGACTGAAGTTCCTTAACGTCCTTTACTTTGATCGCCCTGACCATGTAAAGCACTGATGCATGAGGCTGGACCACATTTGGTGAGAATCCGCCGCCGTCGATCATTGCATAGTGAATGCTGCACTCTTTTTTCATGTGCTCACGAAGATAATTGCAGCCTATGTTCATCAGTTCAACAGCGTCCAGCGCCGAGCGCCCGTCAAAAGGATTGCCCGCCGCATGAGCGGCCAGTCCCTTGAATTTATAAAGGACCTGAGTGCATGAGTTGCTGGTGCCCGTCGTGACCTCGTTCATCGAACCCGGATGCCAGGTTATTGCAGCATCGAGCTTTTTCCATTCTCCCTCACGGGCAAGAAAAGCCTTTGATGCTCCACCTTCTTCACCGGGGCATCCGTAGAAAACAACAGTACCCGGGGTGTCTGTCTTTTTAAGAAATTCCATGGCAGCGCAAGCCGCTCCAAAAGACGCAGCTCCGAGCATATTATGCCCGCATCCATGACCCGAACCACCCTGAGATGCAGCCAGATCCTTATCGTCAGGTTCCCTGCATACTATCGCGCCAGCCTGCTGTGAGAGGCCGGAAAGAGCATCGAATTCTCCAAGGATACCTATAACAGGTCCGGCCCCGGCAGTCCCTGGTTCAGGTCCCTGAGTATAAGTACCGCTGAATGCAGTGGGTATGTTCCCAAGATTTTTCTCTATCTCAAAGCCCTGTTTCTCAAGTTCATCCAGGTAAAGTGCGGCTGATTTGAATTCCTTCAGGGAAAGCTCCGCAAATTCCCATACTTTGTGTGAAATATTCAGATACTGCTCGCTGTTGTCGTCTATGTACTTGTACAATTCCTGTTTTTTCATAATCCCTGATCCTTTCAGCCGGGTTATAAGATATGATATGGCTCCCAGCAGCTTTTGCTGCATGGGAGCCATTTTTCATCAGTAAAGTACTTTGCTGAGAAAGTCTTTGCAGCGGGGATTCTTCGGATTATTGAAGACCTCTTCAGGTGTCCCTTCCTCAGCTATCACTCCGTCATGCATGAAAATCACCCTGTCGGCAACCTCTTTTGCAAAACCCATCTCATGCGTAACAATAACTGAAGTCATTCCGCTCTTTACCAGATCACGTATAAGGTCCAGGACTTCACCGACCATTTCCGGATCCAGAGCTGATGTCGGCTCATCAAAAAGCATTACGTCCGGTTCCATCGCAAGTGCGCGGATTATGGCAACACGCTGGCGCTGTCCGCCGGAAAGAGTGGATGGATAAGCATCAGCCTTGTCCTGCAGACCGATACGCTCCAGAAGCTTCATTGCTTTCTCATTGGCTTCTTTTTCTATATCCACCGCAGTCTTTGTAACAGTTTCGCCGCGTTTTTTTGCATCTTTGAGACGCTGCTTACCGATCTTGACGGGAGCGAGTGTGATGTTTTCCTTTACGGTCTTATTATTGAAGAGGTTGAAATTCTGAAAGACCATACCCATCTTCTGGCGTCCAAGGTTGATGTCTATGTGGTAATCCCCATAGATCTTTTTCATCAGAGCCGCATATTCCGGCCCTTCAGTCTTCGGATGCTTTTCCTTGAGTAGATCTTCATCTTTGATCTTGTGTATGGCCTCTTCGTCACTCAGTCCACCGGCAACAAGACCTTTATACGTTTTCGATGTACGAAGAACATCAAAGTGAAGGTAAGGATCGACGGGAGTCATCAGTTTGCCTTCCATCCACACCTCGCCGTATGTCGGCTCTTCAAGCAGATTCATACAGCGGAGAAGAGTGGATTTACCGGAACCCGAAACACCGATTATTACAACGACTTCGCCCTTTTCCACTGTTGTGGAGACTCCTTTAAGGACGTGCAGATCTCCGAAATTCTTATATATGTTCTTTATATCAAGCATAACTTCAGGCACGGGCTTTCATCCTCCCTTCCCAGGCTTTCAGTATCTTTGAGAGAATGTATGTCAGTGCGAAATAAAGAACACCGACTATGAACAGGCATTCCATCGTAAGGTAGGTATTCCCCTTGACCTTAAGATAGGCCGTCATCAGTTCGCCTACGAAGAACGTGGATGCAAGGGACGTCTCCTTGACGACCATTATGAATTCGTTTCCAAGCGCAGGCAGTATATTCTTTATTGCCTGGGGAAGAACGATCGAGAGCATGGCCGTTTTCTGAGTAAGTCCGAGAGATCTTGCAGCTTCCATCTGGCCTATATCAACAGCTTCTATACCTGAGCGTATAATCTCGGAGACGTATGCGCTGGAATTGATTATCAGCACAATGGAAACAGAATAGATATAAGGCAGCGAAGACAGCTTTGGAATGATAAGGGGAAACACGAACACGCCGATATAAAGCTGAAGCAGGACAGGCGTTCCTCGGACAACCGCCACTATCGCATTGATGATGAATTTAAGTATCTTCAGTCGTGATCTTTTAGCAAGTGCCATAAGTGAGCCGAAGAAGGCTCCGCCTGCGACCGCTATGATCGAAAGAAGCAGCGTATATCCGATGCCCTGAAGCAGGAATACCTTCCAGTATTTCGTCATTATCTTGACGATGTTCATTACAAAAACCATTAAGTGTTTCCCCTCCTGCGGGAATTAGATTTATTTATTTTGAGGCTTTACTCTGTGATCTTAACTCCGTTTTCATCAAAGCCGAGTTCGTCGAGTGTAGATACTCCGGCATAAACCTTGCTCGCATCATACCAGCCGGTGTAATAGTCATTCTCGAGTGCCTTTGCAAGTGCAACGTTGATCTTCTCAAGAAGTTCCGTGTTGCCTTTCTGAAGGAGGCAGACGTTGTTTGTGTATTTCGGATCAACTTCAAAGTCAAAGCCTGTGAAGGCGATAGAATCGCCGGAATTGGCGATTATCGACTCACCATTTCCGTGTGCAACAGCGAGGAAGTCCACCTGCTTTGCCTTAAGAGCTTCAACAGCGGTACCGAGATCGACATAGACCTGGCTGATGTTTACATCCATCTCACCGAATGTCTCCTCTACAAGAGCCTGCTGAAGAGATGCACCCTGATAACCTATCTTTTTACCAATGAAATCCTCAGGCTTGGTAAACTTTCCTTCATTCTCCTTCAGGCAGATGATGGACTGCTGAGTCTCGTTATCACCGGCAATATAGTAATCTGAAAGTTCAAAGTTCTCAGCGCGGTCCGCTTTCCATGAAAAGCCGGAGATCGCAACGTCAACGTTTCCAGTCTGTACTGCTGCCTGGCATGCATCGAAAGACATGGGCTTGAGTGCAAGGGTCATATCCAGCTCCTGTGCGAGATAGTTAGCGAGAAGAACATCAAATCCGACGATCGCATCATCGCCGTTCTTTGACACATCATAGAACTCCATGGGAGCAAAGTCAGGAGACATAGCAACAGTAAGAGTGCCGTTTGTGCCGTTGGTGCTGAACTGAGCAAGATAGTTATCATATGCAGCAGCAAGATTAACTTCTGCTGGCGCTTCAGCAGGGGCTGCAGCAGCTGTTTCTGTGTTTGCTGCGGGTGCGGATGCGTCCTGTACAGGAGCGGCTGCAGGTGCTGCCGGCTGAGCAGCTCCGCCACAGCCGGATAGTGCTGATACTGCGAGTACGATTGCAATAATGAGAGCTAATGTCTTTTTCATTTTTTCCTCTTTTCCGGACTGTGATATACAGCCCAAAATGTATTTGTTAGTCGAATACTGTATATTATTCACTAAACTGTGCATAATATACACTATCTGTGTATATATGTCAACCGTTAATTCAATAGGAGATTTGTATAAAATTGCTGTTATCAGATATTAGTGTTTATGCATAATCTACATAAAAACAGATCCCGCCTTAGCGAAAACCGTCCAAGGAAGGATCTGTAAAATGAATATACTATTATATATGTATTGATCTGTCAGTTTCTGAGGCTGTTCACAGGCGCCGGGATATGGCCGCCGCGGTTGATAAAGGCAGCACTGCTCTCACTGTGGACCGGCATGACCGGTGCACTGCCGAGAAGCCCTCCGAGCTCTATCTTTTCACCTACTTTTTTCCCGGGCGCCGGCAGAAGCCTGACGGCTGTTGTCTTGTTATTTATCATGCCGATCGCCGCCTCATCGGCTATTATCGCAGAAATTGTCTCTGCAGGTGTATCTCCCGGTACTGCTATCATATCAAGGCCTACCGAACAAACACAAGTCATCGCTTCCAGCTTATCTATGCAGAGCGTTCCCCTTTCTGCCGCACTTATCATGCCTTCATCCTCCGATACCGGAATGAACGCGCCTGACAGACCTCCAACGGAGGAAGAGGCCATAATACCACCTTTTTTTACTGCGTCATTGAGCATAGCAAGAGCCACGGTCGTCCCGTGAGTTCCGCATACTTCAAGCCCCATCTCTTCAAGGATACGGGCTACTGAATCCCCTGCTGCAGGTGTAGGCGCCAGGGACAGATCAACTATACCAAATGGAGTATCAAGTCTTTCAGAAGCTTCCTTTGCAACGAGCTGCCCCATCCGTGTTACTCGGAAGGCAGTCTTTTTTATTGTCTCCGCAACAACATCAAGAGGCGCTCCCTTCGCGTTCTTCAATGCACTGTGTACCACGCCGGGTCCTGATACGCCAACATTTATTACCTTCTCAGCTTCACCTGTGCCATGGAAAGCTCCTGCCATGAACGGATTATCCTCTACCGCATTACAGAAAACAACAAGCTTCGCACAGCCAAGGCCGTCTCTGTCTGCTGTAAGGATAGAGGTACGGCGGATTATATCTCCCATAAGCGCCACCGCATCCATATTTATACCGGCTTTCGTTGAGCCGACATTCACGGAAGAACAAACAAGTTCTGTCGAGCTCAATGCCTCCGGGATAGAGTTTATCAGCTTTTTATCCGCTTCAGTCATACCCTTCTGGACCAGCGCGGAAAAACCACCGATAAAGTCTACGCCGCAGTTTTTTGCAGCCTTGTCGAGCGTCTTTGCGAAGGTCACATAATCCTCCGTTTCGGATGAGGCAGCTATCAATGCTATCGGGGACACAGAGATACGTTTATTAACTATAGGTATGCCATATTCTATCTCTATTGCCTCACCGGTCGAAACAAGCTTTTCGGCATAACGGGAGATCTTGTCGTATATCTTTTCGCAGGCAGCCCTGGCATCCCGGTCGCAGCAGTCATACAG
>JAIKVS010000050.1 GCA_024685535.1 Oscillospiraceae bacterium
ACGAACTTTACAGCTGACAAAGACATAGCAAAGGTCACCGTTAAGAATGTCGGCAAATACGATACCGGCGAAGTGATAGAACTATACCTGAAGGATAAAGACTCAGTCCTTGCACCACCGAACCCGGTCCTCTGCGGATTCAAGCGTATCAGTCTCACGGCTGGTGAAAAGAAGGAGTTCATCATCAAGCTCGACCCTAACGCGTTCACGGTAGTGGACGATGGCGGAAATAGAATTCCGGGCAGCGGCGACTGGACACTATATGCCGGGTTCGGAACACCTGACAGCCGTACTGAGGTTCTTGGCGGACAGAAGGCAGTTTCCGTCAAACTGGGCTGAAAAGCCCTTTACAATGTTAAGAACCGGAACTCAGCGTGAGATGAGCTCACGGATCCCGGATCTTATATAAAAAAGGAAAAATTTATTTAAGGAGGATTCCCATGAAAAAGATTCTTGCTCTTATCCTTGCACTTGTCATGGTTGCAGCCCTCTGCGCCTGCGGACAGTCTGCTCCGGCACCGGCAGCTACCGGTTCTGCCCCTGCAGCTTCCAGCGATGCAGCACCTGCACCCGCCGACGCAGCTCCCGCTGAGGAGCCTGCTGCGGAAAGCGCCATCACCACTTCTACCATCGGTAACGGCCCTGTTGTCATCAACCTCTACTCATTCACTGATGAGGTCCCCAAGATGGTAGCTCGCTATGCCGAACTCCACCCCGAGTTCGCAAACAAGTACACCGTTAAGGTCACCATCCAGGCCACCACTGACGGCGGATATCAGATCATGCTCGACCAGGCTCTTGCAACCGGCGGCGCTGATGCTCCTGATATCTACTGCGCAGAGTCCGCATTCGTCATCAAGTACACCTCCGGTGACGCCAGCTCCTTCGCAGGCACCTACAAAGATCTCGGCATCGATGTTGACAAAATGATCAAAGACGCTGAGATCGCCCCCTACTCCGTTGAGATCGGCTCCCGCGACGGCGAAGTCGTTGCACTTGCATACCAGGCCACCGGCGGCGCATTCATCTATCGCCGCTCCATAGCCAAGGACGTCTGGGGTTCTGATGATCCCGCAGTCGTTGAAGAGAAAATCGGCGCCGGCACTCAGAGCTGGGATAAGTTCTGGGATGCAGCCGAGGATCTGAAGGCCAAGGGTTATGCCATTGTCTCCGGTGACGGCGATATCTGGCACGCAATCGAGAACAGCTCCAGCACCCCCTGGGTCGTTGACGGCAAGCTCAACATAGACCCGAAGCGCGAGGAGTTCCTCGATATGTCTCTCAAACTCAAAGAGAACAACTACCACAATGAGACTCAGGACTGGCAGGATGCCTGGTACGGCGACATGAAGGGTGCCGGTGAAAAGGGCGTTCTCGGATTCTATGGTCCTGCATGGCTTATCAACTACGTTATGGCCGGCAACTCCGGCGGTTCCAAGCCGGGCGAAGGCACCTACGGCGACTGGGCAGCATGCGCACCCAACGTCGGCTTCCTCTGGGGCGGCACATGGCTTGTTTCCAACAAGGCAGTTGCAGGCACTGACAAGGCAGCAGGCGTTGCCGAGATCCTCACCTGGATCACTCTAGATACCTCTGAAGACGGTCTCCAGTATGGCTGGGCAAACGGCACCTGGAGCGGCGAGCAGGGCACCAAGGACACCGTTGCTTCCAACGTTGTTATGAAGAAGTCCGACGGTACTCTCGACTTCCTCGGCGGTCAGAACATGTTCGACGTATTCACCAAGGCAAATGACGCTGCGAACGGCCGCGTTCTCACCCAGTATGATGAGACCATCAACAACTGGTGGCGTGACCAGGTCCGTCAGTATGTCGCCGGCAATGTGACCCGCGATGAAGCTATTGCAAACTTCAAGATGCAGGTTGCTGACAACCTCGACGTCATAGTTGACTGATAAGTTTAAAATCAGCTAATTAGTTAAACCCAGGAGGAAGGACAGCGAAAGCTGTTCTTCCTCCGACTTGAAACCGGGGCAGGCCCGGACGCGGACCGACCTTGTCGATCCGGGTCCGAGCCCGTCAGGGCTTTTGGGCAAACAAAATTTCAGAGGAGAGTGAAGCACATGAAGCAAAAGGGTCACGGCTTCAGCTACGCCAAATATGGTTATCTGTTCTGTATTCCCTTCTTCGTAGCCTATCTGGTGTTCAATTTCTATCCCACTATTTACACGATCCTGCTGGGCTTTACAGACAGCAAGGGTTTAGGCAACATCAACTTCCACGTTTATACCGAGGATATTTTCCGTAACTTCCGCACTATCCTCCACAGCCAGTCATTCAAAATCTCTCTCAGGAACACTGTGGTCATCTGGATAATGAACTTTATCCCGCAGATCACACTGGCTCTGCTGCTGACGGCCTGGTTCACCAGCCGCCGCAACAAGATCCGCGGGCAGGGGTTCTTCAAGGTGGTATTCTATATGCCGAATATCATCACCGCCGCTTCCGTGGCAATTTTGTTCAACGCGCTGTTCGCCTTCCCGAAGAGCCCCGTGAACGACCTGCTCATAGATCTGGGTATTCTCGATAAGGCTTTCAACTTCCCCACCGACCCGCGATCGTCTAGGTGGATAGTGGCGTTCATCCAGTTCTGGCAATGGTACGGCTACACGATGATAATCCTTGTGTCTGGCGTGCTGGGCATCAATCCGGAGGTCTTTGAAGCCGCTGAGATAGATGGTGCCAACGACAGACAGACCTTCTTCAGGATCACCTTGCCGAACATTCGCACAATACTTATCTATACTCTAATCACCAGCATGATTGGCGGTCTGAACATGTATGATATCCCGAAGCTGTACCTCAACGGCGGGCCGAACAACGCCACGCTGACAGCGAACGTGTTCATATACAACCAGGCCTTCGCAGGCAGCTACATGTATAACCGCGCTGCGGCTGCCAGTATGATCATGTTCCTTATAATTGCGGTATGCTCCGTCGTGGTGTTCTTCATCATGAGGGACAGAGACTGAGAAAGGGGGCTGAGCTATAATGAAACTCGAACGCAGAAACGGTAACCCAATCGTCCGCACGATAATATACATCGTATGTATTTTCCTCGCCGTGCTGAGCCTGTTCCCCTTCGTTGTAATGATAGTCAACTCCACCCGCAGCACATTTGAGATACAGCAGCACGCAGTCTCCCTCATACCTTCCACTTTCCTCAAGAGCAACTGGGCACAGTTCACCGGCAAATCCTTCAATCCCTTCAAGGGCTTCCTCAACTCCATGATAATATCCGTCGGTGCTACGGCATGCACGGTATATTTCTCCACACTCACAGCCTATGCCCTCGTTGCCTACCAGTGGAAGATGCGTCAGCCAGTGTTCGTTTTCATACTGTGCGTTATGATGATTCCAGCAACAGTCACCACCATAGGCTTCTATCAGTTTATGTACCGCATAGGCATGACCAACAACTTCCTTGCCCTGATACTACCCGCCATATATGCTCCGAGCGCAGTGTTCTTCATGAGGCAGTTCATGCTTGCATCGCTGCCGCTGGAACTGCTAGACTCGGCACGAATAGACGGCTCGAGAGAGTTCTATACTTTCAACAGGATAGCAATGCCCATAATGAAACCCGCCATGGCCACACAGGGTATCTTCTCGTTCGTGGGCACATGGAACAGTCTCTTTATACCGAGCGTTATCCTTACCGACATAAACAAGTTCACTATGCCTCTGATGGTCTCGCTCCTGAAGGGCGATATCTACAAGCGTGAGTTCGGCGCGATATATCTGGGCCTTGCACTTTCGGTGCTCCCCCTCTTCATCGTATACTTTGCCCTCTCCAAGTATATAGTCGCAGGCGTTGCCCTGGGAAGCGTAAAAGGCTGACGGATGGACCGCAAAAGCAGGCTCAAGTCATCACTCGGGAACTTTCTCAGAAGTCTCTTCGACCTAATGGTGCTGAATATCGTCTGGTTTCTGTGTTCAATACCTGTTTTCACTATTGGACCGGCAACAAGCGCCCTATGCCGGGTGATGATAAAGCAGGCAAGGGACGAATCTCCCACCTCCATCCTCAAGGAGTTCTTTTTCGCTTTTCGGAGTGATTTCTGCAAAGCCGTTGTACTAGGGCTTTTAAGCCTGATCGGAGCGGCTGTGGCTGTTTCCGATTACCTTTACGCGGTGTCGTTGGGTGGCTTAATGAAAGTGCTGTTTCTGATCGTTGCAGTGATAGTGGGCAGCATAGTTGCGAGCTTCGCTTCCTACGCCTTTTCTCTACATGCATTCTACGGAAACACAGTTTCCGGCCATATAAAAAATGCCCTCGCACTCGCCGCGTCGTGCCCCGTGGAGACCGTTCAGATATGGATCTGCTTTGCAGTTCCGGCGGCAGCTTTGATCTTCCTGCCGGAGATAGTGATAGTGTATCTGGGATTTCTCTATATACTATTCGGCATATCAGCACCTGCCTGGTTTGCGGCAAAGCATCAGGCAAAGGTGCTTGCAAAATTTGACGGCACACAAGGCCAGCAGAAGGAATGGTCTGAGCGCTAAACAAATAAAGACAGGCGGTATATCATTTACCGCCTGTTCTTTTTGGGCTTATGTTTTGTTAAGACCATTCGCTGTCTGAAAGGATGCTGCCGTATAAACTGAAGATCGCAGGATCATCGCTGTCGGACCGGATGGTGAACAGCATACCCTCCGGGAGCTCCATACCTTCAAAGAGCATAATTTCTGAACAGAGTTCTCCGGGCTGCACCGGAACAGCCGTATTTGCCCTGAAGGCAACAGGATCTTCGATGAAAAAGATACTGCTCACCTTCCCAACGAGATCAGCGTCCAGACGCGCAGTCTCCTGATAGTTTGCAGCATTCGCCTCTCCCGAGAGGTCAACTGTAAACTGGTTCACTCGAATATTGACTCTGCCGTCTCCGTTTGCGTCATCAGAGACGCTTATGATGCGTTTCGTGAGCTCCGCAGCAGTTTTTTCCGAAATACCGCCGACAGAAATAACGGCAATGCTGTAATCATCCTTCGGTCTGAGGAGACCGGGCAGGAAGGAATAAAGCACTATGCCCGCAACGACTGCAGCCAGGAGCACGTGCCACCAGTGATACCACCACCAGTTTTTCCACTTCGCTTTCATACGTTTCTGCCTTATGATCTTTACAATATTATTCTTCACAGTTTTATTTAATTATAGTTACTGCAGATGGTTTAGTCAACTTTCTGACAGCTCCGTCCGGGTAGGCTGAAGATGAGAAAAATCACACTCACAACCCTTCTGCTCCTCGCTTTTTTATTAATTACCAGCTGCGGACAGAAAAAAACAGAGGAAGAGAAGATAGAAAATATCATACGGGAAAAGGCTGATAGATACAGCTGCACCTATGACGGCGTGAAGCACAGTTTTCTGCTGGAGTTACCGGAGAAAACCGAAAATGCCCCTCTTGTTCTGATGCTTCCCGGTTACGGAAACAACGCGGAAGCTTTTCGCCTTCAGACCGGCTTTGATAAGCATGCCTGTCCTCAGGGTTATACAGTAGCATATGTCACCGGAGCGAGAGATCCGAATTCCCCAGGATCGTCGCTGGGATGGAATTTCGAGGGGAATCCTGCCGGAAACAGGGACGTCGAATTTCTTAAGGCTCTGGCGCAATATCTCTGTGATGAATACCGTTTGGACGGTAAGCGGATCTATGCTGTGGGGTTCAGCAACGGGGCCTTTATGACTCACCGCCTGGCGATGGAGGCTCAGGATAGCTTTGCAGCTTTCGTTAGCGTTGCAGGACTCATGCCGGAGAGCGTCTGGAAAGAAAGACGGGAGAGCAACACTGTCCGCTTCTTCCAGATCACGGGAGAGAAAGATGACGTTGTTCCTAAAAACAGTGACGGAAGTGCTGCATACTCAAAAGTACCAGCCATAGAGGACGTAATGGAATACTGGGCGGTGTCCTGCGGGCTGGATCAGAAGGACAGTGTAAGGATCGGAAATGCATCGGTCCTAACAAAGTATAAAAGCGATGAAAGACCGCAGCAGATATGGCATCTGGTCATTTCCGAGGGTCGGCATTCCTGGCCTGATGAACGATACAGCGGGATTAACACAAACACGCTCATACTTGAATTTCTGGAGTGCGCGGAATAGCTATATCCGCCTTCCGGATCATATAATTAACTGTTTGCCTAAATCTGGAGGATCATCATATGTACAGTCACGGCTATAAAAAAGGCATAAACCTCGGCGGCTGGTTTTCACAGTGCGATTACAGCGAGGAGCACCTTAACAGCTTTATCACGGAAAAAGACTTTGAGAAGATAGCGTCCTGGGGATTTGACCATGTGCGCCTGCCAGTGGATTACAATATTATCCAGGACGGAACCGGAAACATGCTGGAGGAGGGACTGGCAAGAATAGACAGAGCAGTAACTTTATGCGAAAAATACGGTCTTAAGATGGTACTGGATCTGCACAAGACACCCGGGTTTTCCTTCGATCCGCAGGAAAACGAGCTCGGCTTCTTCGTCTCAGATAAATACCAGGAGCTTTTCTACAGAATCTGGGAGTGCTTTTCATCCAGATACGGCAACCGACAGGATATGATGTTCGATCTTCTAAACGAGATAACCGATTCTGAATTTCTCCCGGCCTGGAAAAGAATATCTGCCGAGAGTATCCGGAGAATAAGGAAAAGTGCGCCTCAAACACCCATATTGCTGGGAAGTTACCATCACAACAGCGTATATGCTGTGAAGGATCTTCCTGCACCGCATGACGTTAATGTGCTATACAGTTTCCACTGTTACGAGCCGCACTGTTACACCCACCAGGGTGCCTACTGGGAAGCCGGTGTGCATGATATCAGCGAGCGTTTACGCTTTGAGGAAAGCGGCACTTCTGCTGCGATGTTTGAGGAGCTTTTCTCCAGCGCTCTGGACAAAGCGGAGGCTGAGGGTACCGAACTCTATTGCGGCGAATACGGCGTGATAGACATAGTGCCGCCGGAGGATGCCTTACTCTGGTTCAAGACGATAAATGAAGTACTGGAAAAGCACCGTATCGGCAGATGCCTCTGGAGCTACAGGGAAATGGATTTCGGGTTTGCAGACTCTCGCATGGACGCTGTCCGTCATGAGTTGCTGAAGTATATCTGAGAAACGGAGCATGTAATAATGAATGTAAGCGAGGCGATCAGCCTAAGACACAGCTATCGCGGGAGGTACCGCCCGAGCAAAGTCCCCAGAGAAGACCTGGTTTCTATCATGAAGGCAGGCCTAGCTGCACCGTCGGGATGCAACATGCAGACCACCAGCCTGATAGCAGTAGATGATCCGGAAACTCTTAAGAGACTGCGTGCAGTTATAACTCCTCCCGTCTGCGAGACTGCTCCCGCCATGATCTGCGTGCTGACGCAGAGGATAAACGCCTACCGTGACCATTGCTATGCAGTACAGGATTATTCCGCAGCAATCGAGAATATGCTCTTGGCGATGACCGAACTCGGATACAGCAGCTGCTGGATCGAGGGGCACATAACTGATGAGGATCGGATAGGTGCACAGATGGCAGTAATCCTAGGTGTTCCGGAAGATTACGAGCTTGTCTGCTTCCTCCCCGTAGGGATAGCGGAAACATCGCCAGTGCCCCCAAAGAAAAAAGAGTTCGAGAAGCGGGCATGGTTCAATTATTTTCATGAAAATCGCTGATAACAAAAGAGAGGCATGGTCACACAGCCTCTCTTCATCATTTATTATACTATTTAAGCAAGGCTCTGCTTTACAAATACCGGCAGATGCTGATATAATCCGTTTTAGCCTTTAAAACCAAGGAGTCACGGCATGAAAAACAGAGAAGAACGCGTAAATATCCTCACACTCGCACTAGGCATCGCCCTGCTGCCACCGATATGGGCAGTCCTTTCCGGGCACATAGGAATAACCACCGGAGCCGTCGCACTTATATGTGCAGGAGTATACGTTGCAAACGGAAACAAAACAGCAGATGCTCT
Organism: Oscillospiraceae bacterium; assembly: GCA_024685535.1. Taxonomy (GTDB): domain Bacteria; phylum Bacillota; class Clostridia; order Oscillospirales; family Oscillospiraceae; genus Limivicinus. The sequence goes on from JAIKVS010000050.1 coordinate 7,983, forward strand.
GAAGATATTCATAGGCTTCCTGCTGGGCGACCTATGGGCTTATATCGCAGTGCATGTTATGGCAGCGCTGAATATAAATCCGGACCTTGAACTCTTCCTTACACTGTTTGTCATGGGCGGACTAGCAGTGCTGATCGGCTCGCTTGCACCCAAGTGGATATTCACACCGGCATGGCTATGCGGATGGGCTATCGGACTTACAATAATCGGACCACTTGATACCGGAAGCATCGGCACTCTCCCGCTCCAGATCGCAGCCGCAATGGCCGCCGGCGTATTCTATGTGGGTGTGGGTGTGGACGCTTTCCAAAGATGGATCGCTGGGTTGATCTTGAAGAGGAAATAAGCCGGTATGGAACAGAGATTCATCTGCAGCAACCTCTCCGACGGTCCAAACGGACATCTATTTTTTGCCGGGCAGGACACCGTCAGCCTTGCGGAAAAATACGGGACACCGCTCTACCTTATGGATGAGGATCTCATACGCGCAAAATGCAGGCTTTTCCGCCGCTGCCTGGAAAAATACTTCGGCGGGCACGGAAACATCCTATATGCATCAAAAGCCGCCTCATTCAAACGCATATACGAGATAATGCGCGAAGAGGACATGTGCGTTGACGTAGTCTCCCCGGGGGAGATATATACAGCTCTGAAGGCCGGATTTCCACTTGAGAAGGCATGGTTTCATTCAAACAATAAATCAGATGAGGATATAGCTTTCGCTTTGGATCACGGCATTGGATACTTTGTAGCAGAAAGCTTTGAGGAGCTGAACGCGATCGATTCAGCAGCAGCAGAGCGCGGCATCAGGCAGAAGGTCCTGCTGAGGATCACACCTGGTATTGATACACATACATTTGAAGCCGTGGATACCGGGAAGGTGGATTCCAAGTTCGGTTATGCTATAGAGACAGGGCAGGCTGAGGAATTCCTCCGTCTGGCGCTTTCACTTGATAATATAGAACTGCAGGGTCTCCACTGCCATGTCGGCTCGCAGCTTTTTGACTCGGACGTTTTCATTCGTTCGGCACGCATAATGCTCGACTTTATGTCTCATGTGAGAGACATTTACGGATTTGAAGCTCAGCAGCTCAATCTTGGCGGTGGCTTCGGCGTGCCGTACGTTATGAGCGATCCAAAGCCGGACATTGATAAAATAATGAAGGAGACTGCCGAAGAGATACACCGCCTCTGCGAAAAACACAGGCTGAAGATCCCGGATATAGGCTTTGAACCCGGACGCAGCATGGTCGCTGACGCGGGACTTACGCTCTATACAGTTGGCATGGTGAAGAAGATACCGGGATTCATCAACTACGTTTCCGTGGACGGCGGCATGACCGACAATCCCCGCTTTGCCCTTTACGGTGCGGAGTACACTGTGCTTCCTGCAGACCGCATGGATGAGAGCAGAAATATGGTCTGCTCCATTGTCGGGCGCTGCTGCGAAAGCGGTGATGTTATTCAACCCAGCGTGCCTATGCCTGAGGGCATGGAAAGGGGCAGTCTTGTCGCTGTGTGCACCACAGGAGCCTATAACTACTCAATGGCTTCAAATTACAACAGAATTGGCCGCCCGCCGATAGTTATGCTCTCAGGTGGTGAAAGCTATGTTGCAGTACGACGGGAGAACCTCGACGACATGCTTATGCTGGATGAGTAAATATTATATTTAATGTAAACCAAAGCCCTGCGAGAATATCGCAGGGCTTTTCGCTTTTATTAGCATATCAATGGAGCACTGACCAGGGTATAAATGCTGCCACCACCGAGAGCACCAGAGACGGGAGCATGTTCGCCGTGCGGATCATCTTTCCCCATACCAGATTTATGCCTATGCAGAAAATCAGGATGGAACCGGTGAGCGAAAGGTACGCGAGAGCTATTTCAGTCATTATCGGATCGAGCAGCCTCGCAAGGAGAGTAAAACCGCCCTCGATCACAAGTACAGGTATGGCTGAGAATGCAGCGCCCTTACCCATTGATGCAGTGAGCACCATCACCATTATGAAGTCAAGGACCGTCTTTACGGCAAGAATTGACCAGTCGCCGGTGAGGGCGTCTGTCATTGCCCCCACAATCGCCATCGCGCCGATGGAAACAGTGAGCGATGCCGTCATGAAAGCGTTGACAAAGCTGCTGTCCCCTGTGCTTCGTGTCTTCCTTTTCAGCCATTCGCCGAAGCGCTCCAAACCATCTTCTATTCCGATGAGTTCCCCTATGAGCATGCCTATCGTCAGCGAGAGAACTATCAGCATGGATTTTCCGCTGCTGAGCGCGCCGTTTTCAACTGTCATCATAACCTCAGCCGCTCCGGCTATTCCCATAAACATAACACTTATGCCGCAGGCCTTAGTGAGGGAATCCTGCAGCTTGGGTTTGAAGGTGTTTCCGAGGAAAGAGCCTATGATGCCAGCCAATATGATGCCGACGGTATTTATTATGGTCCCCAGTCCTCTCATGTTTTTCCTCATTTCGCAGATTTTTTTGTATATTATAGCCGTATTTCAGTACCAAACGCAAGCTTTCATGCTTCAGCATCCTGAATAAATCATGCTTACAGCGAGGTGGCGATGTTTATTCAATATTTCCATTGTATAAACGTTTTTTGTGTAATATACTATGGCCTCTGAAATCATAAAGGAAAGGATAACAATGCTGAACAGACAGACTGAGCTCACAGAACGGCCGGGACTTCCGAGGATAGGCCAGAGGATAGTGAAAACAGCTGTTGCCGTGTTCCTGTGCCTTCTATATTATTTTATCCGGGGATACCGGGGGCAGAACATGCCTGCGGAGGCTGCGATAACAGTTATTATCTGCATGCAGCCATACGTCCGGGATACAAGGAATTTTGCCATAAGCCGATTTGCCGGAACCCTGATTGGAACCTTCTGGGGACTGATCTTTCTTGTTACCGTGACATTTTTCCCGGTTATCGGACAGTATCTGCTGCTGAGTTACGCACTGATGGCCGCCGGCACTCTTTTGAGCCTCTATTCGGCAGTACTGATGCGAAGATCCGATGCCTCAGGCCTTGCGGCGATAGTATTTATCTGCATAGTCATAGCCTATCCGGATATTGAAGAGCCTCTCAAGAGCTGCGGCGACAGGATATTCGGCGTAGTGCTGGGCACCGCCATCTCGATAGCAGTGAATGTGTTCCGACTCCCCCGCTGGAAGAACAGGAAGCTGGTATTCTTCGTGCGTGTTAAGGATCTTGTACCGGACCGCTTTTCACAGGTCGCCCCTGCCGTACTTTTCAGACTCAATGCGCTCTCTGCTGACGGCGCCAGAATATGCCTTATGAGTGAGCACGCGCCGGCCTTCTTTACTATGCAGCTCAGCGCAGCAAGACTTGAGCTCCCGATGATAGTTATGGACGGAGCCGCTATATACGACGCCCGCAGCAATACATATATCTGCTCAGAGAATATTCTCCCCACCGATTCTGTCTGGCTCATGAAGGAGCTTGATCTTCTTGAGATAAGCCATTTCATCTATACCATCCACAAGGGGAAGGTGTTCATCTTCCACCAGGGAACACTAAGCGATGCGGAGAAGACTGTATACGACCGCATGAGACGCTCGCCATACCGGAGCTATCTCGAGGGCGCCGAATATGAGCCGGAGGAGATAGTTTATATAAAGATCATAGGATATATGGAAATGCTGAGCAAACTGAGGACATCTCTTATCCCCGGGCTCAGAGATCACGGAATGCGCTGTGCAGTTAGACCTCAGACCGAGGACAATAACATTTTCGGCCTTTACATCTACTCTGAGAACGCCGGGCAGAAACATGCCGAAAACAGGCTGATGGAACTCCTGCGTGAAAAAGAATCCGAACTTGAACCCGTTGAGGTGTTTCTAAAGGGCGGTTTCCGCACGGAGCATGATGCGATACAACTGCTGAATGTTCTGCGAAACAATTTTGGACCGGTAAAGCTTTTGCACAAAGATCCAATGAAATAGCAAAAATGAAAAGAAGAGCAGTGAAGTGCCCTTCTTTTTTTCGTTATATCAATCGTTTATTATTATGTCTTCAAAGGCTGCGTCCCTTACCCAGGCTGAGACCTTTGCGCCTTCGGTCCTGAAGTCACCGAAGCCGTCTTCCCCGATGATTACCTCCTCCGTGCAACCGCCGGTGGCATCCCGGAAGCGTTCTCCGGCAAAACTTTTGCCCATATACATCCTCAGTTTTCCGCCCTCGGCATTGCTGAGGACGACGGCCATTCCGGAATCCTGGTGGCCTGCATCGCCGCGTCGCACCCAGCCAATGAGGTGCCCGTCCTCGAAGCAGTCCTCCTGCTCGCCATATGCATAAAAACGGCGGAGCTTGATGAGCTTTCCGAGGTTAAGCACCGGAGCCATGTTCAAGGCAGCGCTTCCGTAATAGTCCGTATAAAACACGCATGGCATGCCGTCTTTTCTCAGAAGGATCATGGCATAGGCCAGTGGTTTGAACCAGTCTTGTACGTAGGATTGAAGGCTCTGCCCGCGCTGTGTGTCGTGGTTGTCCACAAAGGTGACGGCGCTTTCAGGCCGTTCGCTGACGAGGGTATTATCGAATATCCTGCGAAGATCATATCCGGTTCCCGCTTCAGACGCCTCATAGAACTTATAGTGAAGAGCCACATCGAAAAGTGACATCTCATTGTCCACAGAATCGAGGTAGAACTTGAGACGGTCCGGGTCCCCGCTCCAATATTCACCGACTGCAGGAAGGTCAGGCCAGCCGTGGCTACGGATCCAGCTGAGCAAATCACGGTAGAATGGGGACCGTATATGCTTTACGGCATCAAGTCGCAAGCCATCCACTCCAGTGCCGCTGAGATACCAGCGGAGCCATTTTTTGGTTTCGCTTACCACCTTGGGATTGTGCATGTCAACGTTCATGCCCATAAGGTAATCGAAATTGCCTTTTTCGGGGTCAGTATAGGGATCCCAGTGCTTACCGGCAAACCGGTATATAGAATCGCCGCATTGGGTGTTCTCGTCCCAGTCGGTACCGGTGAAACAGCGGTAATCCCATTTGAAACTGGAATACTTACCTCCGCGTCCCGGGAAGCTGAATCTCGACCAGACACTAACTTCCTGCTCACCGCCTATCTGTTCTAGGCGGTTGTCAGGGGAATCAGTCACGGCAGTCACCTTTTCTATACTGTCTCCGCCCATCCTGTGGTTCAGTACTATATCGCCGAAGACCTTTATCTCGGCGTCATGGAATGAGTCTATCGCTTCTATGAACTCGTCTCTCGTTCCATATTTCGTTCGGATCGTGCCCTTCTGGTCGAATTCGCCGAGATCATACATATCATATACTCCGTAACCGACGTCATTCTGGGAGGCCGCTTTATAGGCCGGCGGGAGCCAGACCTGTGTTATACCGAGCGATGCGAGATTTCCAGCTTTCGCTGCGCAGCGCTTCCACCAAAGGCCGTCGTTCGGAAGGTACCATTCAAAATACTGCATCATTGTTTCATTGATCTTTTCACTGTTAAATATAGGCAAAACCTCCTTTTTCCAAGATCGACGGATGTTTTAGCACAACATTTCAGATTTGTCAAATCAGCGGTATATAAAAAGAGCACAAAGATCTTCGGCCACATTCCGTTGATCTTTGTGCTTTTTGTTCGGTTTATGTTAAGTGACTGTAAACAAAAACAATAAACATTTCTATGGTATAAGGCCTGAATTCTCCCACACGAAGCGGTAAAAATCCTCCTTTATAACGGACACCGCCGCTGCATATTTGGCCTTCTGGAACTCATAAACGGCAGTTGCCTGTGCCTCGAGCTCTGCTTTGTCCATATCCTCACCGCTGCCTATCGGTGTAACTTTCCCGGATGAGGCATTGTACCTGAATGTATCGGTGATGATGTTCTTGTTATAAAGCATTGCCACATGAGGTGAATCAGAGAACACATCTGTCCCCGAGAGCATTCTTGAGTCATATTCGATGCCGAGCAGGTTGAGCACTGTCGGCAGTATGTCCACATTGCAGCAGGGTTCATCACAGACTATCGGCTCTGAAAGCCCGTTGAACCACATGATGCACGTGGAGTGGAACTTCTCAAAGTTTTCATCCGGGAGCTGTCCCAGCATTTTTTTTACGGATGAATTATCCAAACGGTATGGATAATGATCTCCGGCGAGGACAATGAGAGTATTGTCGATCTTCCCCGCTTCTTCCAGCCTGTCCAGCAGATACTGCAAAGCCTTTTCAAGCTCTATCTGACCAGCAAAGTAACACCTAGCCTGCTCGCCCAGAGCCCTCCCTTCGTATTTCGTCTGAACGGACTTGAGGTTTCTGTGGCACATTGGGTTGCCATCTTTATAAGGTGCATGGCCGCTGAAAGTCATATAATAAACATTGAATCTGTCAAGGTCTATGTAATCATCCACTGTCTGCTTGAACATTTCGAGATCCGAAGTCGGATATTCAGTGGAAAACTTCATATTCTCCTTAAATCTGCACTTATACCCCATGTTAACATGGGTCTTGTTTCTACCGTAATAGGAACCAATATAATTGTGATAGGCAAAACTATCCACACCCATGGAAGTGAAGATGTTTCCGAGGGAATAGGGCATGTAGTTCTTCACGCTCTTCCCGAAGCTTCCTGACATGGCGCCGTTGTCCGCCTTGCGGGAGACATCCGGCCAAAGACCAGTCATGAAGGCAAATTCACCGTTGGTGGTGGTATTGGGGAAGCTGTTATAGAAATTTGTGAAGACTATGCCCTCGTTGGCCATTTTGTAAAACAGAGGGGTGATCTCCTCGTTCACGGCAAGGTTCGAAAACGCCTCGCCGCAGATATAAATGACATTATAACCTTCCAGAAGACCTGTATATTCGTTTCTTCCTGATCCAGAGGAAGCGCCAAAGTATTCACAGAGTTTTTTCTTCGCAGAGTTTTCAGTCATTCCGGCAAGCTGGCCGAAATCGATCTCGCTTATTATATTCGGTGAAAGATCAAGTACCTCTTCCCCGTTCTCACCACCGGAAGCGCTGCCCGGTTGGGGGGAAAGAGGCTGTGCAGAAACGGATACAGATGGTGCACTTAGCAGCTCGGTAGATATTCCGGCGCTGATAAGATCCTCAGTTTCTTTACCGGTCTCTTTTCCGAGGATGACGCTTTTAGTTTCAAGGATCGATGTTGTCAGAACACCGAGTTTCTGTGATGATGTATCAGTATCCACATAGAGGCTCGAAAACGCATGCCAGAAGGATGAATCCGAAGTGCCTCCGAGGCGAAGTGACGCGCCACAGATCATCCATATTAGCACGGCAGAGGCAATGATGGCAGGTCTTAGCCAGAAACGCAGTTTGTTCTCAATGTACTTTCCAATGAAAACTCTGATGGCCATAAGGGCAACCGGCAACAGCACCAGAATTATCCACAAAACCGATTCTTTCACCGTCTCCATCAGAGCCCAGCCGAAATTCTCAAGAGCATCCCCACCCATTCCGGCCATGGATACAGATATCATAGATCCGAAAACGCGCAGATACAGCATCTGTGCAAGATAAAACGCTGAAACGACAAATGTAATAAGCGCAGAGACTGTTTTGCCTGCCTTGCTGCCGTTCCAGCCACAAAACGCTGCCGGCACCATAGCCTGAGGAAGTGCAAAAAGCAGGAAAACGCCCTTTATCCCGCTCAATGAACCATGGGCAGCAAAATAAAGCAGCAGCTCCCAGTACACTATGAAAATGTAAAAAACAGCCGTGTATTTAAGGCTGGTCTTCAGTTCGCTCTTCATCATCGTTCCTCTTTGCTAATACGCCTACCGGCGCAACGATATAAAGATAGCACCAAATCTGCAGTTTGAAAAGGATAAAATCGATATATCGCCCGGAATTTATCTCCCGAAGAACCCGAATACCCTGTCGTTATAATCCCGAGCCTCTTCATAGGCTGCATGTCCGAGGCCGAGATAAATATGAAGCTCACTTCCCGCTATCTTCTCATGCAGTTTGGCAGAGGCATCTGCTCCTACTATCCTGTCATTCTCTCCGGCAATTATCAGAGTCGGGCAGGATATGGCGCCAAGTTCATCAGAGGCGTCAAAGTCAAGTATGGCTTCGACATTCACAAGGAACCTTCTGTAATCAGATGGCTTTCCCACAGCGCCAATCAAGGGATAGATCTTTCTGTACTTTTTGAGATAAGCCTCCGAATAGCTCTTTTCGGCAGTGTCGATCATGAGAGACTTATGGTCTCCTCTTTCTGCCGCATTCTTCCATGTTTCCAGGCAGCGGCGCATGAGTTCATTCACGCATGGCGCAGAGACCGCGATAACAAGCTTTCCGACGAGCTCCGGCCGGTCGATCGCCAAATACTGGGCTATCATCCCTCCCTCTGAAACGCCCAGTACGCATGCGCTCTCAATGCCGAGCTCTAAAAGAGCGGCCGCCTGATCCGCGGCCATGTTCCTTATGGAACATCTGTCCGGGATCGGATCAGTTCTGCTGAACATATATATCGTATACCGGTCAAGATACTTTCTGTAAGGCGCTGCAAGAAGCACAGCCTTCCCCCTGACCGTGGCTAGGCCGTCAGAAAGGCCGGGGAGTATTATAAGTTTTTTCTCTCCCGTTCCGAAGGACACATATGGCATTTCCGCTCCGCCCAGCTTCACGCTGCTGTTTACTGCATCCCAGAGCAATTCGATCAGCTCCCTTCAAATGATACTGCACCCCGCACAGTCAAGTACAGGGTGCAGTTTCCAGCATAAATTGTTATGTCAGTATTCCTGTTTAATAAGCTTACTTCCACGCGAAAGTAAATAGCCCGTAGATATACAGGAAAGCCACCACTATGGGTACCACAAACTGGAAAATTGGTTTCATCCACTGTTTTACCTTCATGCCCTTGCCGGCATTGGCTTCAGCTATGAATTTATCCCATCCCCAGCCAAACTTGTTGCAGCAAAACAGGGCAAAGATCAGCGCGCCAAGCGGCAGAAGGTTCGTTGAGACTATGAAATCCCAGAAATCGAGCCACGCAGAACCCTCGGCAAAGGGCTGGAAGGTGAATGCGCTGTATCCGAGAGCGGTGGTGAGCGCCAGCAGGAAGATTCCTACACCGCATACTATGCAGCCGACGGGACGGTTCCAGCCGGTTTTCTCTCGGACCATTGCAAGTATATTCTCAAAGACCGCCAATTCTGTTGAAAGGGCTGCAAAGACCATGAAAAGGAAGAAAAGCGTGCCCCACCAGCGGCCGCCTGCCATATTATTGAAAACGGTGGCCATGGTATTGAACAGAAGCGGAGGGCCTGCATTCACTTCCACACCGTAACTCGTGCAGGCCGGGAAGATTATGAGGCCTGCCATAATGGCAACGACGGTATCGAGAACGATGACGTTTACACTCTCACCCATAAGAGAGCGCTCCTTACCGATATAGCTGCCGAAGATAGCCATTGAGCCTATGCCAAGCGAAAGCGTAAAGAACGCCTGGTTCATGGCACCTACGACGACACTTCCGTTTATCTTGGAAAAGTCAGGCACTAGATAAAACTTGAGGCCTTCCACTGCATTTGGCAATGTGGCGCTTCGTATCGCAAGCACTACCATCAGGAGCAGAAGCGCAACCATAAGATATTTAGTTACGCGCTCAAGGCCACCCTGGAGATTGAAGCTCAGAATA
>JAIKVS010000052.1 GCA_024685535.1 Oscillospiraceae bacterium
CGTTTTCGAGCGCTTCATTCATGAAAAGAAGGTATATGGAAGATGAAAATTCCGTACCGTCAATTTCAGCAAGAGTCATGCCGGAAATAACGGTCTCGTTTTCTTCTTCCTCCGGTTCACCATGCGGAGGCGCAGAAGCGATATCTGAGATATATGTAACGGAATCTATTCCGTCTTCCTCCTTCGCAGATCCGCATGCACACAGAAGGAGCAGAGCCAGCAGTATACAGATTATGCTTCTGAATTCAGCCATATTCATCATCCTTGAATAAAGTATTGATTTGATAAAAGCAATATGATATATTGGATTCAGTCTTCAGGGCAAGGTGAAATTCCTTACCGGCGGTAATAGAGAGAATCTTAGTCCGCGAGCCGAAGGGCAGATCCGGTGCGATCCCGGAACCGACAGTAAAGTCTGGATGAAAGAAGATCGTTTTTTGTTATCTTTGCCCGGATACGTCCGGGCATTTTTTGTTGGAGGGCAAAATGAACAGACAGAGATTTTCAACAAGGTATATCGCGGTAGTGGCAATGTTCACTGCCATATCCTTTATCGCCGTGCTTCTGAGCAAAGTAATCCCGAATGTAGCGGGATTTTTGAGCTACGAGCCGAAAGACGCCGTTATAGTGATCAGCGGCTTCATTTTCGGGCCGCTTACCTGCGTAATAGTCTCAGTGCTCACCTCACTCATTGAAATGCTGTCTATAAGTTCCACCGGGATTTACGGCTTTCTTATGAATGTTGTTTCAACATGCGCATTCACTGTACCTGCGGCATGGTTTTATCGCAGACATCATACGATCAAAGGCGCTGTTGCAGGACTCGGAATAGGGATAGTTGTTCTTGCCGCATGCATGGTGCTGTGGAACTACATAATAACTCCGTTTTATATGGGTGTGGACAGGTCAGTAGTTGCGGGGATGTTAATGAGCGTATTCCTGCCGTTCAATCTTATCAAAGGCGGTATCAATGCCGGTCTTACACTTCTTATTTACAAGCCTGTTGTAAACGCACTCAGGAGAGCACATCTTGTTGAGGCTTCATCAAGCGGAAACAAGGGCGGTTTTAAAGCCGGTTACACAATTTTTGCCGCAGTTGTGCTTATCACATTTGTTCTACTGTTCCTGGTCATGATAGGAGTGCTTTAACATATTTTGAGACGAACTCTTTTTATTGAAAATTCAGAAAAAAATGCTAAAATAATTATAAAATAGATCGGAGGGATGAAAAATGATAATCACCATCGGAAGACAGCACGGAACAAACGGGAAAACCATTGCCGTTGAGCTTTCCAAAAAGCTGGGCATACCATGCTACAGCAGAGAGATCGTTGACGAAGCTGCCAAAAACTCAAACTTCAGCAAGGAAGTACTCGATTCCTATGATGAGAAGAGAGTTTCTCCCTATGTGCTTACGACACCCGACTATCCCAGCTTCAATGAGACATTCCACATGAACATAGAGGTCGTATCGGTCCAGTTCGACGCAATACGTACCCTTGCAGAGAAGGGCGACTGCATCTTTGTAGGCCGCTGTGCAGATTATATCCTCAGAAACAGTGATGACCTTGTAAGAGTGTTCATATACGGTGATTATTCCAATCGCGTTAAGAACATCATGCAGAGAAAAGACCTCACTGAGGACAAGGCCAAGAAACTCATCAAGGAAGTTGATAAAGACAGGGCCAGCTATTACAGGTACTATACCGATCAGATCTGGGGTGACCTTGATAACTATGATCTCTGCGTCGACAGCACCAGGACCGGGATCGAAGGCACTGTGGCGGTAATAAAGGCATTTATAGACAATCTCTGATAATCAGTTCAATATAAGGTTCTTTTCAAGAAGAAAACCGACCTGCTCCCTGAGAGCACGGTTTTCTTCTTTTTTTAATTCCGGATCTTTCTCAAGAAGAAAATTTGCCTCATCACGTGCCTGCTGCAGTATATTTACATTCACTCCAAGGTCCGCTATATGCATTTCCGGAAGGCCATGCTGGCGCTCGCCAAAAAAGTCTCCGGGGCCTCTGATTTTAAGGTCCTCCTCGGATATGATAAAACCGTCGTTGGTACGGCAGAGAATGTCGAGGCGTTTTTTAACATCCTCACCGCTGTTGTCGGAAACCAGGATACAGTAGCTCTTATCGGTACCTCTTCCTACTCTTCCGCGGAGCTGGTGCAGCTGACTCAGCCCGAATCTTTCCGCATTCTCAATTATCATGAGAGATGCATTCGGAACATCCACTCCGACTTCTATAACTGTTGTAGACACCAGAACATTAGTCTCATTACGCATGAAGGAAGACATTATACGGTCCTTTTCCTTTGCCGACATCCTCCCGTGCATAAATTCAACCTTTAATTCAGGCAGCTCGGCCAGAAGTTCTCCGGCATACTGTCTTACAGACTTGAGTTCCTCGGCAGGATCCTCATCAACCTTGGGACAGACGATATAAACCTGATGCCCGGCATCCACCTGCTTTCTGATAAAGGCAAGCAGCCTTGATCTGTAGCTTTCATCTACCTGATAAGTATCGATCTTCTTTCTGCCGGGAGGCAGTTCATCGAGAACGGATATATCCAGGTCGCCGTATATTATAAGCGCAAGGGATCTCGGTATAGGAGTTGCGGACATTACAAGTATATGCGGATTGCCGGCTTTTTCAACGATCGCCGATCTCTGTCTGACTCCGAACCTGTGCTGCTCGTCTGTTATAACAAGAGCCAGGTTTTTATATGAAACGTCGTCGCTGAATAATGCTTGGGTCCCGATGATGAGATCTCCGCCCCCTTCATTCAGGGCTTTCTTTATACGTTTTTTCTCAGAAGCAGGCGTTGAACCGGTAAGAAGTTCTATATTCAGATCTGAGAATGAGAAGAGGGAAGAAAGGTTTTTGTAATGCTGTTCGGCAAGAACTTCAGTCGGCACCATGAGAGCAGATGAGTGTCCGGAACAGAATGCATGATAAATAAGCGCTGCAGCTACAAGCGTTTTACCGCTTCCGACATCACCCTGAAGCAGCCTGTTCATAACCTTGCCTGATCTCATATCCGCCATACACTCTTTAATCGATCTGAGCTGTGCTCTTGTGGGATGAAAGGGAAGTGCTTCAAGGAAGGCAGACAGTGAATCATTTTCAATGATTATACCGTCTTCCTTTTTTATCCCGTGTTTCCTGAGACTGAGTGAACAGGAAAGAAGAAAGAGTTCTTCAAATATCAGTCTTTTTCTTGCAAGCTCTAAGCTTCCGATATC
>JAIKVS010000129.1 GCA_024685535.1 Oscillospiraceae bacterium
GAGTCCGACAGCTATTTCCCAAATCTCGATGAGCTTGAGGAATGGGAATGTGATGCAGGCAGATGGCAGGAGGAGAACGGACTCCGATACTGCTTCTGTACTTACAGGAAGCGCTGAGATATTATTAGAATAAATGCCGGGAAGCAGCGTCCTTATAAGGATGAGCTTCCCGGTTTTTTCCTCTTATGTTTGAATCGCTTTAACAAGATCCTTCATCCCTGCTGAAAACCACTTTTGCGGTCTGAAACACGTCTCTGTGGACTATATCCCTCGGCTCAAAATGCAGCAGACTGTATACCAGCTGCATTACAAGACCGGCGCCGAAAGTGCTTATCAGGGTCCCTATGCCAACCGGGCCACCCAGCAGCCAGCCGGCAAGTGTCACAGCGGACCAAAGTATGATCTCTACGATACCTATGGGCAGTTTAGGCATCCGTTTCCCAAGACCAACCAGCAGCGCGTCTCTCGGACCGCAGCCTTGAGCCGCCTTCATGTATATATACATCCCGAGAGCCATGAAAACAAAGCCCGTCAGCATTATTGCGATGCCTGCCCAGACATCCTGATTCAGGGGGAATGGATCGAGATCGTTGTACATCTGAACAAAGTTGCCTGTAAGCAGTGCGTCGATTATCGTGCCGAAACCTATCCTCTCGTGCATAAGAAGGTCTATTATAAGGATAATAACAGCCACGGTTGTCATGGAGAGTCCGTAATTCATAGGGGTGTGATATGAAATGCCCATACCTAGGCAGTCCCATGGTGCAAGACCAATGTTGGCAAAGATGGTAAGATGCACTCCGAAGGCGAATACCATCAGCCCGCCCGCTATCTGCAGCCACTGAAGGATTACTTTTCTTTTGTTCATCTCATTAAACAGTCCTGTTTTAGTTTGCTTAATAATAAAGCATGGATAAACCGGTGTCAAACGGTAAATACCCCTTGGCAGGATATATTCATTTGCATATAATGAATACAGTTGAAAGATCAGGGAGGATAATATGAAGGAATATATTGCATACTGCGGGCTTGACTGCGAAAAATGTGAAGCTCGCACGGCTACGGTGAATGATGATGAAGCACTTCGCGTAAAGGTAGCAAAGCTCTGGTCTGATCTCAACGGAGCCGAAATAACGCCGGATATGATAAACTGTACCGGCTGCCGCATCCCGGGGCCGAAAACGCCTTACTGCGATTCGATCTGTCCGATAAGACAGTGCGCTGTTGGCAGGGGTGTGGAGACCTGCGGAAGCTGTCCTGAGATGGAAAGCTGCGCAAACGTAGGGGCGATACACGCAAATAGTGAAGAAGCCCAGCGCAATCTAAGATCCTGAGTACGTGAAATGCTCTTTATGTTCTCATCCCATGTAATAGAAAAGAGACACATCTGTGTCTCTTTTCTTGTTCTCAGGACTGCATCATGAGTCTGCAAGTGCGGCAAGGGTTTCACCGCTGAGCCTGTAAACCGTCCAATTGCTCATGGGCTCAGCGCCAACCGAAAGATAAAAGTCGATGCTCGGTTTGTTCCAGTCAAGGCACCACCATTCCATTCTTCCACAGCCGCGTGAGCGCGCTATTAGCGCAAGCTGCTGCAGAAGAGCTTTCCCGTAGCCCTTGCCCCTGTGCTCTGGCTTTACAAAAAGATCCTCTAAGTAGAGGCCGGCGCGTCCGAGAAATGTTGAGAAGTTATAAAAGTACAGCGCAAAGCCTATTTCCACTCCATCCTCCAGAGCTAAAAGCACCTCTGCCCCGTGTTTGGTAAATATCTCTTCTTCAAGGAGATCTACAGTGGCTACGACCTGGTTTCCCATCTGTTCATATTCTGCGAGGCTGCGGATGAAGGAAAGTATGAGAGGTGTATCTTCTATGTTTGCTTTACGGAAACTCAGCTCTGCCATAGTCAGTTTTCCTCAGCGCGATAGACGCATCTGCCTCCTAGCCACGTTGACTGAACGGGAATACTGTGTATAGCTCCGGTATCAGTCTCAAAGGGATTTGCGCCGAGTATGACGAAATCGGCGATATATCCCTCGCTGATAAGGCCTTTTGTTTTTTCCTCGAAGCTTGCCTCAGCGCTGCGTATAGTGAAACTGTCCAGCGCCTCCTGAACAGTGAAGGCTTCATCCGGCAGATAGGGACCTGTGCCATCAAGCGAAGATCTAGTAACTGCGCACTGTATGCCCTCCATAACGTCTGGCAGTTCTACCGGACAGTCGGAGCCGTTCGATACGGAAACGCCGTTTTCAAGCAGGGTTTTCCAGCAGTAGCTGCTGGTTGCGAGTTCAGGTTCCAGAAGCCTGTTCACAATGTGGTTGTCGTAATCGAGGAAGATGGACTGGGCATATACATGCATGCCGAGCTCTGCAATACGCCTGAGTTGGTCTGGTCTTGATACCTGACAGTGCACCACTCCGTGACGGTGATTGTTGCGTGGGTGTTCACGCAGAGCATTGTCCACAGCATTCAGCACCTGATCAAGGCATGCATCGCCTATGGCGTGGATTGCGACCTGCATGTTGTGGGCATTGGCATATGATACCATAGCGTTCATGTGTTCATCAGAGAAAAGATTGAAGCCGTATTCATCGGCCGTGCCTTTATATGGCCGGCTCAGATGTGCGGTGCGGCTGCCAAGAGCTCCGTCACCCAGAAGCTTGAGCGGCCCTATTCGGAATAAATCGGAGCCTGCACCGGTCACATTGCCGTCTTTGACAAACTGCTTAAGCTCTTCCAGCGTGGTTATGTTTGCCTGTTCGTACACCCGGACGCAGAGTTCTCCGTTTTGCTCAAGCTCACGGTATGCATCGTTCACCGTCTCAAAAGGAATCGAACGAAAAACACAGTAATCGTCCGTCTGGGAACTTGTAACGCCGTAGCGGTTCAGCGCCGCACAGGCAAGGCGTATCATTTCTTTGAGGCCTTCTTTGTCTGGAAGGGGCATAACAGGGATCAGAAGATCTATGGCATTATCAAAAAGGCGACCGTCAGGATGACCATCGGCCTCACGGCCAATATCTCCGCCGTCCGGAGACGGAGTGGCTGGACCGATGCCGGCAAGCTCCAGAACTTTAGAATTCACGACGCAGCAGTGACCGCAGGTGCGGGTGATAAGAATGGGGATATCAGAAGAGAGCGCATCCAGATCATGCCGGTCTGGCATACGGGAAACATCTGTGAAATAATCCTGGTTCCAGCCTCTTCCGGTGAGCCACTGACCTGGTCTGGGTGGATTGGCATTGAGATATGTGGCAAGATGTTCCAGCATACCGGAAAGACTGTCAGTATGAGGCGCAAGTTGTGCCGCATGCAAAGACTGGCCGAAGTTCAGCAGGTGCATATGCGAATCATTGAATCCGGCGCAGACAAATTTCCCCCCGAGATCCACAAGTTCGATACCATTAGCAGCTGCTGCAAGCAGTTCTTCGTTTGAGCCGACAGAACTGAAGACTCCGTTTTCAACTGCGAAGGCCTGTTTAAGTGGGAGTTCGCCCGTATATACACAGCCGTTGAAAAAGATAGTTTTCATAGTGATTCTATCTCTGCTTCATCCTCATAGAAAAGTGCTGCGTTCTCCTCGGTCTGCCCGATGTTCATGAAGCGTGCTTTATAGTCTTTGAGCAGGCGGAAGTAATCTCCCGATAGGATCAGGATGACTGCTACGTTTACAAAAGTGGGTATAGCTGAGGTGATATCGACTACAGTCCAGATGAATCCCTGGTTGTTAGTCTTTACTAGATAGATGGTCCAGAGCAGACCGGGCAGAGCGCGAAGTGCGTAGAACACTTTCATGAGAATCTTCTTCCATTTGGTGTCGTCTTTGCCGAGGTGCTCCAGGATGGCAAGGTAGTATGTGAACCAGCCACCGGAGGTAGTGACAGTGAATATGATCATGACGATGGCCAGCAGAACAGAACCTACCTGACCGAAGCCTTGTGAAAACGAGGAGAGAGCGAGAGTGCCTCCGCTGGTACCGTCTGTCCAGGCGCCGCTGAGAATAACTGAGAGAGCGGTGATCGAGCAGATGACAAAGGTATCGAAGAACACTTCAAATGAACCCCATAGACCCTGTTCAACAGGATGGATGGTCTTGGCGGAGGAGTGGATCATAGGAGATGTGCCCCAGCCGGCTTCGTTGGAGTACACTGCACGGGCCATACCGACACGGACCATCTGGCTCACTGCGCAGCCTGCGAAGCCGCCGATTGCAGCAGTACCGGTGAAGGCATTTACGAAGATGGAAGCAAAAGCGGCGGGGACGCGGGGAAGGTTTACAAGGATCATGACTATGCCCATCAGTATATATACTATGCTCATGATGGGTACGAGCTTGGTGAAGGTCCGGGCAACACCCTTGGTGCCGCCGCCGGTGATTATATAGGTAAGGATAGTGACTGCAACGCCGACGAGTATTATGCCTTCAATGGTCAGGCTTCCTATATGCAGATCACCGAAATTGAATGCACCGGAAACTACCTGGGAGGCGGTGAGTGTGGAGGACGTGACGAAGAAGGTGGAGAATATACCGATGGCAAATATGATGCCGGGTATCAGCCAAAGCTTACCCCAACGGCGGCGCTCGCCTAAACCGAGCTCCATATAGTAGGTGGGGCCGCCATATGTGTCGCCATTGGGCTTGCGGCGCCTGTAATAGAGACCGAGCGTTACCTCTACCTGCTTGAGGATCATACCGAGAGCTGCGGTAGCCCACATCCAGAAGACCGCACCGGGGCCGCCGGCTGCAACTGCAGTTGCAACGCCTGCGATATTTCCGAACCCGACCGTACCGCCTACGGCGGTGGCGATGGCCTGGAAGGGACTCAGCATGCCTTCACGGGACTTTTCACCTTCATCATTTTTTTTTCGAAACAGGCGTCCTACAGTGTGACGCCAGATCCTGCCGAAATAGCGGAACTGGAAGAAGCCGGAGCGGATGGTGAAGTAAAGGCCGGTTACAACCATGAGTATGATCAGGGGGAGGCCCCAGAGCACACCGTCGAGCCAATTCAGAAATGCGATCATGGAAAAACCCTCTCTTTCACTTTATCAGCAAAAGAGAGGGATTATGGCGGCAAACAGATGTAAAGGGCAGTGGCCGGAACCACTGCCCAAAAACGTCGTTTGAGACAATAGCTCCTCTACATCCTGTGTAGGAGTCTGCAGCCTTTTCGACTGCATCCCAACTCGCGTCCCCTGTGCGATGGTACGCGGTTTCGGCGAAACTGCCTTTCCCTCCGCCCTCAAACGACCGCACGGTCTCGGACAGAGCTACTTATCAGGCTCGCGACCTCTATTGCTGATTGAATTTGTGTGTATACTACAGATAAGCTGTGGATCTGTCAAGCGGCAAAAAAAAGTTTGTAAAAACCATACTAAAACTGCACTTTGTGCAAATCGCACTTTTAGCAATTTACCGAACTAAATCGCTTGTATAATTAACAGGTTCAGTGTTTCACGGGCACAGGAAGCTCATCATACATTGTGCCGACAAGTTCAGTAAGAAAATCACGGTCGTCTATATTATCCACAACCAGCATTTCCTTGGCGCCGGGATACGGGGAAACGAACCTCAACTCAGGAATCAGCTGCATAGCAGACGACACTGGTTTTACAAGGAACATGTCGTCATATATACCACCGACTATTTTTCCACGTAGGTAAATGATGAATTCACCCATCATTTTCTTGTATGAAATGCCGTCCAGCGATGAAAGCTGATCCAGCACGAAATCGAGATATTCTCTGCTTGAAGCCATCGTTTTCTCTCCTCTGTTCAATACTGCGCAGATTATACAGTGATCCGCTATAATAATCAACTGACCGGTGTGTAGCAGCGTGAAAATGAAAGACTGTTTTCTTGACAATGCAGCCGGAGAATTGATATTATGATATAACATGTACTATGTAAAGGAGATGGAACTGCAGTTATGCCGGAACAGGAGGAAGCACTGCTTCTGCGCAGGAGAAGCCGTTATTTTGTGAGCGGCGCTTTCAGGCGTTTTTATGTCCCCGCACTGCTTTCCAGCTTCTGGCTTGCCGTTGCCGGAGTTGCGGACAGTATATTTGTCGGGAATGGCATAGGCTCGGCAGGACTTGCAGCAATCAGTCTCGGCCAGCCTGTCTATCTTTTTTATAATATTCTGAGTTATGGCTTTTCTATCGGCGGCTCCATCCGCTATTCAAGCGCACTTGCTGAAGGACGCGCTGAGGATGCGAACCGCATCTTCATGACAGTCTGGAAGCTGCTTCTAGGCATCTACTTTATCACTATGGCTCTCGGACTTGTTTTCCAGCCGCAGCTTATGCGGATCCTCGGAGCAAATCCGGCTAACAGGATTCAGTTCAACTATATAAGAACGCAGCTCATCTTCATCCCTGTAATGTTCAGCCAGGGGCCGTTCTATTTCTTCGTAAATGCGGACGGCGGCCCAAAGACCGCAGCCGCTGCCATGACTGTATCGGGTGTTTCAGATGCCATCTTCAGCTATATCTTCATAATCCGCATGAATATCGGAGTTGAAGGCTCCGTATATTCTACAGTGGCCGGGGCAATACTGATGCTTATTATCACAGGGAGCCACATCGTTCGCAAAAGAGGGGCGCTGCACTTCTGCAGGGAATCCATGATGTGGAGTGTTATAGGTATTTCGGCTCGTACGGGCTTTGCAACTTCAGTGCAGTATCTTTTCCAGTTCCTTACCACCATAGCCTTCAACCGTTTGCTGATCCGTCATGGTGGCGCTTATGCGGTCGCGGCGTTCGACGTCGTTTATAATATCTCGTTGCTCTGCATATCAATTTCGGAAGGCGCTATCTATGCCACAGAGCCGATGCTTTCGAGCTACCGCAGCGAGAGGAATCTGGAAAACATACGGATCACCCTGTTGCTCGCTTTTATCTGGACTGCTATCACTACGGTCGTTTTTGGTTCACTGCTGCTCATGTTCCCGGAACAGCTAAGCATGCTTTTTGGGATGACAAAAGGCAAGGAGCTCGTTTACGCTTCAACAGGTATTCGTATATATGCCCTGAGCGTCTTGCCGGCGATGGTAAATCTGCTGTTCAGCGGCTATTACCAGGCGATATTCCAGGAATGGCTCGCATATCTCATCACTATTCTGCGCAGCTTGGCGGTCTTTTTTGCTGCGCTTTATCTCTGCTCACGCCACGGAATGAAGTATATCTGGTATGTGTTCGTTGTGGATGAGCTCCTCACCATGGCTGTATGGATGCCGGCGGCATCACTGCGCGGCGGTTTGACGCAGCTTAGGGATATAGATGTTCATAACGCGAGGACTGCCATGGTCGACAGTTCCGGGCAGGATATACATCTTGTCTCTCAGGAACTGCAGAGGTTCAGTGAGGAGCACGGCGCCAACGCAAAGCAGGCCATGTATATAGGGCTTGTTGTGGAAGAACTGTGCTGTGCCATCATTGACCGTTTTCGCGAAAAAATGGGCGAGATATATGTTCAGGTAACGGTAGTTATGGAGGATGAGTGGGATGTTACTCTCTACCTTCGCGACAATGCATTCGAATTCAACCCACTCGGTGAGGATACTGAGGGGATAAATCTTTCAGAAGGCATGCAGCTTGATCTTGTCGGACTGCGCATAGTCCAGAAAAAGGCAAAAGAATTCTATTACCGCAGGAACACTGGATTTAATACGCTTGTAATACGTATGTGATGATCCATAAATAAACCATATCGGGGAAGTATAAATGGAAAAAAAGAGAGTAAAAATACCGCTCAGCCGTAAAATAGCGGCGATGGTCCTCGTGTTTGCACTTGCCTTGAGCATCGTGGCTATAGCAATGAGCTATTTCCATTACCGCAGGGAGATGTTCGATGATTATGAGAAGTTTGCGGACAATATTGCCGCGGTAGCAGCCTCTCAAATAGATCCGGACCTAATTGATTTCTGGCTCGAAGCCGGAGACCCAGGCGAAGAGTATTACAGCACCCTTGACGAGCTGTGCCTGATCAGAGAAAACGGCGGGGTAAAGTTCCTCTATGTGGTAAAGCCCGAGCCTGATGAAGTCTATTATGTCATGGATACCGATCCTAGTGATGGAGCTATTCCAAGAGGAGAGCACGAACCTTATTATCAGGGCGACTTTTACAAAAATGCCGAGAAAATGGTGCGCGGTGAGAATATTGAGCCGATTATCAGCAACGAGGAGTTCGGGTGGCTGATGAGTGTATACTATCCGATGAGGACCACCGAGGGAAAGCCTGCAGGATACGTGGGCGTCGATATCTCGATGGAAGATGTTATGCGGGATCTGTCCACCTTTGCCATAAGCGGGATTATCATACTGATTATTATTACGGCGGTGTTCGTCGCAATAATGATATTTGCCTCCACAAGTATAATTACTAATCCTATACGCAAGCTTTCTTCTGCGGCAAAAAGCTTCGTGGAGACCGAGGAGAGCAACAGACAGGTTCAGACAGATATTTTCCGACAGCTCAAGATCTCTTCCAATGATGAGGTCGGTGAACTGTATGAGAGCCTTTCCCAGATGGAAAGCGACATGAATACATATATCCGGGAACTGGTCAACGTTACTTCTGAAAACGAGCGCATCACTGCAGAGCTTTCACTTGCGAATAAGATCCAGACCGGCATCATTCCGCATATCTTCCCGCCTTTCCCCGGCAGAAATGAATTTAGTCTTTATGCTGCAATGGATCCGGCAAAGGAAGTCGGAGGCGATTTCTATGACTTCTACCTTATAGATGACGACCATCTGTGTTTTCTTATAGCTGATGTCTCAGGAAAGGGGGTTCCGGCAGCACTTTTCATGATGGCCTCCAAGATTATTCTTAAGAGCAATGCGCTTATTGGTTGCTCTGCAGCAGATATCCTGGCACAGACGAACCAGACCATCTGTTCCGACAATATTGAAGAGATGTTTATTACCGTCTGGCTGGGCATCCTTGAAATATCAACCGGAAAGCTTACTGCCGCGAATGCCGGGCATGAATATCCGGCAATCAGATATCCGGACGGAAGTTTCGAGCTTTATAAGGATAAACATGGATTCGTTTTAGGCGGCATCAGCGACCTGACATATAAGGAGTATGAGTTGCAGCTAAAGCCTGGAACCAAGATATTCGTATTTACTGACGGTGTTACTGAAGCTACAGCAAAAGACGGAACCATGTTTGGTACCGATCGCCTGATTGATGCACTGAATGAGGAACCGGAAGCCGCACCTGAACGAGTGCTCCACAATGTCCGTATGGCAGTGGACGATTTTGTGAAGGACGCTGAGCAGTTCGACGACCTCACCATGCTTTGTTTCCAGTATAACGGCCCGCAGGAAAAGAAGGATAACAGCGGGGAAGAATAATAATATTGTGATTTGCAATACAAAACAGCCTGCCATTTAAGACAGGCTGTTTGTATATTCTTTCGATATATTATTTTATAGCATTCTTCTTTATTTGCTTCTTTATTCCGGACGAGAGGAAAGATACGCCTGTCTCTGACGTTCATCCTCTGCCTCCAGAGAGGATGAGTCGTGTACACAGCCCAGGGATTCTAGGTGATGCCGGAATTCATGGCGCAGGATGCCTCGAAGAATGTCTTTGGCCTGATCCGCGTTCGCCAGAGGATACACCTTGTCGAATGAACCTTTGAACATAATGATTTGCCGCATTCCGGAAGATACCTGATAGTGACCCATAGTGTACAGAGGATCACTGCTGCGGGAGTAATCCGGAATCACCAGAGCTTCCGACACTATTACTCCACCGCTTAACTCACAGAAGAACTCCTCTGGAAACTCGTCCAGCAATTCGGATATGATGGTTTGATACTCATCTATGCTGATCATATTTCATCCTCGTTTTCATGCGGGCACCACAAGAAAAGCCCTTCAGCAGCTGCAAGTGCATGCAATTTGTCAAGCAGGCGGGAATCTGGATCATAGACAGTCATATATGTGTCATCATGCTCTATATCTATCATTACGCGTTGCTCTTCGAAAACCGCACGAAGAAAACTGTTTCCCGACAGTCTCTCCAGCCGGCTGGCAAAGATTTCGGGATCAGGGTTCAATTCCCAGGTCTCGCAGCTGTCGAATGATACAGCCATGTCGAAGTAACAGTTCATACGCAGAAGTATCTCAGCAAAGCTGCGTCGCAGTGCTCTGATGCGATCGGTATGCAGGTAATATCTTTCCACGGAGAAGTATTGACCGCTGGCATTAGCCGGAACCTGCTCCGGAAGAATGTCCACTATCCAATACGGTCCTTCAAGCAACTGGCTTGCCAGATCATCAAATCGTTTCACAGAGGTTGCGGACACCTTATCAATGAGCTCAATACTGTTAATATCAGATAGGAATATGTGGACATCCTTGATCATTATGCTTTCCTCTGCACAACCGAACTCATGGAGTCCGTAACCGGAAGGGAAAATCTCTGCTGTGCCGATGAACACTTTGCCGTCTACCGTTGTTAGCTTAATTCGTTTGCCGTCATATCGCGATAAAATAAGCATATTGAAATCACTTTCATTCATTATTTATGTGATTATACAATAAGCGTCTGATGTGGGCAACAGAAAACATAAATTAGACTTGGACAGGCTGCGGTCTCCGATTACGACAAGATTCTTTAATCATAGCATGACATGGGAGCATATCTTATCGTTCAAATATAAAAAGAAGAGTGGCAATAGCCACTCTCTTTTTCTGGTTGCGGGGGAAGGATTCGAACCAACGACCTCCGGGTTATGAGCCCGACGAGCTACCAGCTGCTCTACCCCGCGATATATTGCTTGTCTGAAAGCTTAATAAGACTATCACATGCAACAGTGAAAGTCAAGAAAAAAATACAGTTATCTTATCCTTCTTTGGCAAGCTCAGCGATGAGCCTGTATTTGCCATTGATTATCTCATACCCGCCTTTTGAGTGCGGCAGAAAGCATTCCGAACAATCTTTTATACCGTTATCCAGATAGCGGTAAATGCCTCCGCACCGGCTGCCTAGGGCATAAAGAGGGCAGTAGCAGAAAAGGCAGTTGAAATGTTCCGGATCCGCACCTTCGTGGCATGGAAAGTATTCGCAGTCTCTGTTGCAGAAATATGAGTATGAGTTGCCAGGCATCATTCATTCTCCCAGGTGGGTATGGAGACTACATCACCTGTATCAAACCCTAGGATCACGGACGCAGTATCTCTGAACATTTCAGCATTGCCGCTGGTATAAAATTTTACTGTGCCGCTGCCGCCGGTCATGCCGGAAGCATCTATTGTCTGAGCAAGTGCGTTCGCCCCGCAGGCTGAAGCGGATACGATTTCTATCCCTTCACCGAGGAATTCTCTCAGAGAAGGTTCAATTATCCCGTAATGAGTGCAGCCGAGAAGGAGAGCAGTGGCGCCTGAGGATTTTATAGGGGCAAGGTATTTTGCTACTGCGTCTTTGACCCTTTTGTCGGTATACGGTATTCCTGCTTCTATGAGAGTGACGAAGTCAGGGCAGGGGACAGATATTATTTCCCTTTTTATCCCTGCTTTCCTCAGAGCCTTTTCGTAACCGCGGGAATCTATGGAAGCCTGAGTGGCGATAATCCCGAGAGGGCCGTCTTCGTCGAGAGACTTTATCAGTTCAACGGAAGGGGAGAGAACATCGCAGCACTTTACCGTACTTGCTGAGAGCACATCGCCCACGACAAGAGAACATGTGCCGCATGCGGCAAGTATTGCCTTGGCTCCTTGGCGGCTGAGAAAACGGATGTTTTTTCGCGCACAATCCATCAATTCTGCACGGCTTTTTGAACCAT
Source organism: Oscillospiraceae bacterium (assembly GCA_024685535.1). GTDB lineage: Bacteria > Bacillota > Clostridia > Oscillospirales > Oscillospiraceae > Limivicinus. The sequence continues at coordinate 11,796 of JAIKVS010000129.1, forward strand.
AGGGAACACGGCCGTTATCACCGAAGAACACGATATCCTCATCCGGCATCAGTTTCCTGAACTCAGCAAGAGCTGAGAGCCCTCCAAATCCCGAATCGAATATTCCAACCGGCCTGTTGTCCATAAAGATACTCCTGAATGATCTGTGATGTATTGTAATATACAGCAAATACTGCCGATTTACAACA
>JAIKVS010000153.1 GCA_024685535.1 Oscillospiraceae bacterium
CTGCGATTTCGATGCCGAGTGCATTCTGCTTTGCAAGAGGCGCCGTACGGTCAACGTATGTCAATTTCTCCCAATCATCTCCGACTTCTTCAGTTTCCACGTCCGAGATGGACGAAATCATGTACTTCATAATTCCTCCTCAATTGATACTTAAACAAAAACGGCAACACAACCACTCCCGCAGTCGTATTACCATTCACTGTTTCTGATAATATACGAATGAACACCAGCAGGTCTCCCGGCTCGCGCTTCAAACGAATAGATGCCCTGCCTTCTCGGGCCTCCCCAATGACCGGCTTTCGCCGACGGGCATCATTCTCAGCGCCTACGGTATATGATATGCGGAGGCCTTCAACCTCCATTCCCTTTTGTAGCGAATGCGCCTTGCTGACAGTCAGCTTTTGCGGCCGCACCGCCTCTGATGTTCTGTTCAGTTTTACATGTGTATTATATCATAATTCAACATATCTCCGATAACAATCTTACGACTTCTTTAAACGATATCCCACTTGCATATGGATTAGTCTCGGAATATACTTCCCAACGCTCTGTCCTTTTCCTGTTGCTTAATACATCGTCAAGGATCGTATCATCAGATTCTCCAAAGTACAGTTTTCAGGAAAATAATTATTGTTTCCACCAGATTTGACAGGTATGGGAATGCTCAAAGCAGACACACGAAAAGTGCATAGCAAATGACTTGAAATGTGAATAATAAATATCTTGAAAAGTGCATAGTTACATGATAGAATGGCTACGCTGGAGGTGATAAGCATGAGTTTAACAAAGGAAGGATATCGACCGCGTCTGATTGATGAACGGATAACACGTTATCTGAGAATATTTGGCGCTATCTCAATCGAAGGTCCCAAATGGTGTGGCAAGACATGGACAAGTCTTAATCATGCCAATAGTGTTTCATACGTGACCGACAAGAGCGTTCGAAATAACGCAATGGTCGACCCTAAATATATTTTCACAAAGGAACGGCCGCAACTCATAGACGAATGGCAGATCGTTCCGGAAATTTGGGATGCTGTAAGGAATGAATGTGACAATGATCATGAAAAGGGGAAATTTATCCTTACCGGCTCGACTTCACTCAAGAAAAAACGCGAAGAGCAAAAAGTCTACCATACTGGAACCGGGCGGATAGCGCCATTGCGTATGCATCCTATGAGTCTGTTTGAATCTGGCGACTCGACTGGAGAAGCCTCTTTATCCGAAATGCTCCGGGGACAGATTCAGGAAGGGTTTGTGCGAAAAGTTGAACTATCCGAGCTTGCAAAACTAATCATACGAGGGGGATGGCCGGAAAACATTGATATGGCTGAAGAAGATATCGGTGTCATTCCGGAAAGCTATATCGAAGCTATTGTAACTAAAGATATGCATGAACGGCAAGCAAAAAAGCGAAGTCCGGAGAAAATGCGAATACTTCTTCGTGCACTCGCACGGCATGAATCCTCAGTAGTCGGAGATAAAACCCTCGTCAGAGATATAGAGGACTATGAGAATGGGAGCGAATCGATACAAAGCCGTGATACGGTCGCAGATTATACCAGTGTTCTTGACAGTTTGTTTCTAATCACAAATCAAGCGGCATTTAGTGTAAACTATCGATCCTCATCTCGAATCGGAAAGTCTGCGAAAAGACATTTGGCCGACCCTTCTCTCAGCTGTGCGAGCCTCCATCTAACAACAGCCAAGCTTCTTAATGATCACGAAACCTTTGGGCTGATGTTTGAAGCATTAGTCGAAAGAGATTTGCGTATTTACGCAGATTATCTGGAAGGACATCTTTATCATTTCCGGGACAATACTTCAGGTGATGAAGTGGATGCCATCGTGGAATTCAAGAACGGAGAGTATGCTGCATTTGAAATCAAACTGAGTGACGGAAGCATTCAAGAAGCCCTTGAGAGCCTGACAAAATTCAATAAGAATGTCGAAAAAAAACCGGCTTTTATGTGTGTTATAGTTGGTCATTTGGATACTGTTATGAGGGACCCACAAACTGGTATATTTATCATCCCAATCACATCACTCAGACCATAACTGCCATTGCCACCTTAAGCTCCCGTTACTAAATTTTCTTGATTCAGTACATGAAAGAAGTTCTGACGGAAAAAGTATTATAACCGCCCCTGAGCTGATCCCGGCTCAGGGGTTTTCTATGCCAGAGGCACGGAAATCTCGAAAAAAAAACACAGCAAAGCATCCCCCTAAGTTTTCTCAGGGGGATGCAAGGAGGTTTGAAAAAAAGCTATTATCATGGCCGCAGTTTGCCGGGCGGCCACCGGCTTGATCTGTATTCATGCTGCAGATCTTCAGCTTTAGACTTCTTTTATACTGCTAGTCCTTGCAGCTTAGTTATTACCAGTATATCGGGTAATTTCCGTAGCTTTGCTGATGCTCGGCATACTGCCACCATGGGATCTGATTGTAGAAATCGATCAGCTTCTCCCACATGCTTTCTGCCAGAGAACCTGCCTGTACGTAAACGGAAACCACGTACGTGAGCTCGGTTCCGTCAGCAAGGGTCGCAGTATAGGTAACAGGCCTTGTGAAATCAATGGCCTCACCGATACCCGGTGTCAGCGTCACGCCGTCAGCTACGATGATGGCAGGAACAAGGTTCGTGACATCAGTGCCGTGCGGCAGCGTGAGCGTGATCATGTAGCTGTTGTTTCCTGCGCTGCCTATAACAGCAGTTACGCCGTTTATAGCGAAGGAAAGTATACCTTCCGAACCGGTTTCAGATCCGGGTTCACCGCTTGGAATCTTCTCCCACTGGCAGGAAACCGTTACGTCACCTGCAGGCATCTGGAAACGGTTACCTACGATCTTGACAGTTCCGCCGCCTGCCACATTGAGAGTGTAGGCAAGAGAATCTTCCACCATGCGGTACCCGGGATCCGGAGTCGCAGATACGAATACGCTGTCGCCTTCATTGGCACTGGTAACATTGGTCACCAGAGTACCGCCCGCAGGAGCGCTCACGGAGATCGTATATTCTCCCGTCGAAGGACCAGGCTCCTCATACTCGGGTATCTCTACCCTGAGGGCTTCACTCACTACGCCCGTTACGCTCTTAACGACAATGAGGATATCCCTCGCGTCCGCCGTAAGGTTGTTCAGGTTGATGGTATTCTCTCCCATTGCAGCGGTAAAGCCGTTTATTGTCGTGTCGACTTCAGCGTTTCCGCCGTGCTCAACTACCTGATAATAATACGTACCTGCTTCGCTGGAAGTAAACTTAACAACAGCAGTCCTTTCGCCCGTACGCTCCGCAGTACCGTTCGAAAGCACCGGAGCCTCCGGCTGCGCAACCGTTATAACAATGGTATAGGTATTGGCATTCGTACCGTCCTCAGCCGTTACAACGAACCCCGCAGGAACGTCAAGTTCCATACCGCACGCCTTGCCCTCAGCAGGCCAGTCCTCTTCATCTCCGGTCTTTCTGATACTTGCATTCTCAGAAGCCGTCAGCTTGAGGAT
>JAIKVS010000159.1 GCA_024685535.1 Oscillospiraceae bacterium
GCACAATCTCTATGCCGAAGCTGAGCTTCTCCGCCTGCAGACCAGATACTCGCTGAATATCGCTGCTCCGGAGAGCGTATACTATGATTTCCTCGATCTTCTCATGCAGCGGATATTCAAAAGCAATCCGGAGCTCAGGCTTTCCGTGATGATGAAAGACTCATCGGAAGTCTATGATCTGATGGAAAAGGGGCAGATAGATTTCGGCTTTGCATCATATGAGTCCAGCCACTCCAATATAAAGCACGATCCCGTGTTCTCTCAGGACGAATGCCTCGTATTCGGGAGGGATTCCTCATCCGGACAAGGGCCGATTTCGCCGGCTGACCTTGATCCGGAAAAAGAGATAAGGCTGACGGGCGGTAACTTTTCCAACGTCGCCCAATGGAGAGATATCTGGTTCGCAGGTCAGGACAGATGCAGGGTAATGGTCAATTCTCCGCATATGATAGTAAAATATCTCATCGATCCGGGCAGTTGGGCCATTCTTCCTCTTGCAACCGCAAGAATGCTTTCGAAGCTCTATGATATAAAGATCTGTGAGCTTACTGATGCTCCCGAAAGCAGAAAAATATACCTTCTACGGCATATAGGCGCCAACAAAGGCTCTGACGATGCCGCAAGAATATTCGAGAAAGAGCTTGCTCTCTTCCTCGAGGAAAGAAAAAAATAAAACCAGGAAGGAAAACAAAAAATGAAAAAGATCATTGCATTGCTTCTTGCCGCAGTCATGGTGTTTGCACTGTGTGCATGCGGAAGCTCTTCTTCAGCCAAGAAGGAACTCATCATGACCACAGGAAACGAGACAGGCACCTACTACGCCTACGGCACAGTTCTTGCAAACTATGTCTCCGGCAAGACCGACTTTTCTATTACTGCAGTAGCCGGCAAAGGCTCAAAGGCAAACATCGAGGACATGAGCGCAAATCTCGCTCAGCTCGGCTTTTGCCAGTCAGACGTTATGAGCTACGCTTATAACGGCGAGCGCCTCTTCGACGGAGCCAAGGTCTCCGGTTTTTCGGCAGTAGCAGCTCTTTATATGGAACAGGTCCAGATAGTCACCACCAACCCCGATGTCAAGACAGTTGCTGACCTCAAGGGTAAGGCAGTGTCCATCGGCGAATCCGGTTCCGGTGTCTACTTCAATGCCATCGATGTTCTTACAGCATACGGACTTTCCGAGAGCGATATCGATGCCAAGTATCAGTCCTTCTCCGACAGCGCAGACAGTCTCAAGGACGGAAAGATCGATGCAGCGTTCATAGTTGCCGGCGCTCCTACCACTGCCATTACCGATCTTGCTACAGCAAAGGATGTCAACCTTGTAAGCATTGACAATGAGCATATCAGCGCTCTCATTGATATGTGCCCGTACTACAGCGCATATACCGTTCCCGCAGGTACCTACAAGGGCATGGACAGCGATGTGCAGACAGTTGCCATAGCAGCCATGGTGCTCACACGTGATGATGTGGATGAAGATGCCGTCTACAGCTTCTTGAAGACCATATTTGCAGATACTGCAGCTGTGACCGAGCAGCATGCAAAGGGCGGAGAGCTCGATCTCGCTTTTGCCTCCTCCGTGACCAGCGTACCCTTCCACACGGGTGCAGTAAAGTTCTTCGCTGAGAACGGTATCACCGTCAGCGGTAAATAATCGATCAGCAATAAAGGCTGCGGCGCCGGAGACGACGCCGTAGCGCTTTATATACTCAAACCTGTAAAGGATTGTTGATATGGCAGTGTTTGCGACAAGAAAAAGAAGCGTCCGGCCTGAGAACACACCGGAAACGGCTGAGGACATAATGCGCAAATATGACAGGGAATCCAATACCAGAATATGGGAGGGTACACCTGCCGTAATTGTCAGGATAATCATGGTGGCATTCTCGCTGTACTGTATGTATTCCACCATATTCAGCACTGCGGCGCTGGAAAAAAGGCTGACCTCATTTGTCACCTTCATTATTATAATGGGATATCTGACGTATCCTGCCAGCAAGCATCATGTCAGGACCAACTACATCCCGTGGTATGACATAGTACTGATGCTGTTGGGTGCCGGCTGCTTCTTCTATTATTTTATATCATATGACAGTCTGGTACTTGTCCTTTCAAGCGCATCCAAGATGACGCCGTTCTTTGTTGCGGTCGGCATTATAGGAGTGCTCAGCCTGATGGAGCTTTGCCACAGGTGCGTCGGCATACCTATACTGTGCATCATAACAGCCCTGCTCATCTATACGTTCGCAATAGGCAAGCCGCTGAATCTGGTTATATTCAATCTGTTCTACGACACCAAGGGCGTTCTTTCCGTTCCGTTGAAGGCTTGCTCAAGCTTTATTTGTGTGTTCATTATATTTGGAGCCTTCCTTGAAAGAACAGGCATAGCTGAGTTTTTCATTCAGATGGCCAATGCGCTTGTTGGTAGATTTTCGGGCGGACCCGCAAAGGTGGCGGTCATTTCATCTGCTTTGTGTGGAATGGTCTCCGGTTCCTCAGTCGGCAATACAGTCACCACCGGCTCCGTTACCATACCGATGATGAAAGATACCGGCTATCAGGGTGAATTCGCAGGTGCCGTCGAGGCAGCCGCTTCCACCGGTGGCCAGATTATGCCTCCTATCATGGGCGCTGCTGCATTCCTTATGGCGGAATACATGGGTGTGACTTACGGAGAGGTCGCCCTGAGAGCAATACTTCCTGCAGTGCTGTATTTCACAGGCATATTCATCGCAGTGCATCTTGAAGCGAAAAAACATGATCTCAAGGGTATACCGGTGGAAAAACTGCCGAAGCTGCGCAGGCTGCTGCCCAGGATATATCTGCTTGCCCCGTTGGTCGTGCTGGTTTGGCTCGTCGTAACGAACCGTCATACCATGGCGTATTCAGCGGTCATCTCAATACTTGTGGCTATCGCCGTCAGTACTGTTGATGAAGCGGCACTCGACATAGTTGGCGCCAGAAACGGAACAGACACCAGATCTGTAAAAGAGCACATAAAGGGATTTGCCGACAGGCTCTTCAATTCTCTTGAAGCAGGCGGCAAGGGAACAATAACCGTTGCAGTGGCATGCTGCATGGCGGGTGTTATATCAGGCTGCATTACTACAACAGGCCTCGCTTCTAAGCTGATCGGTGCCGTTGGCAGTGTGAGCAACAGGTTCACCATCATCGATCCAACCATAATAGCGCTCTTCCTTACTATGATCTGCTGCATAATCCTCGGCATGGGCGTTCCGACCACGGCTAACTACTGCATCATGGCTTCTACATGCGCGCCTATACTCATAACCATAGGTGTCCCAAAGGTGGCCGCGCACTTCTTTGTGTTCTATTTCGGCATAGTGGCGGATATAACGCCCCCTGTAGCGCTTGCTGCATACGCCGGTTCTGCCATAGCCAGATCCAACCCGATGAAGACCGGTATAAACGCCACGAAGCTTGCGATAGGTGCGTTCATCGTTCCGTATATCTTCGCAATGAACCCGGCCATGCTGTTCATCGACACCACAGCTCTACAGGTCATACAAATAGTGGTGACATCGTTGCTTGGAATATTCGGGGTTGCTGCGGCAATGAACGGGTATCTCTTCAGGAAGATGCACTGGGTCACGAGGGTGATCGCCTGCGCTGGCGGCCTTCTGATGATGGATCCGAAGATGGTGACCGACATAGCGGGTTTAGTGATACTCGCTTTGGTTGTGATCTGGCAGAGATTCGGAAACAGAAAAGCTGTCGCAGTATAGGGAGACAATATATTTGGTATGATCGAAGGCTATGACACAATATGCAGGGGTGAAAACAGCACCCCTGCATTTTTGTTGAGAACTAACAAAATTTGCATAGAAAATTTTTGCAGAATAATGAAAAAAATGTTGACAAACATGGGGTCACTTGCTATATTAATAGAGCGCGCGTTCTGCGCGTATATGCGATGAAGCGGGAGATTGCTCGCGATGCAGCGAGGTAACTTCCGTGGAGTATGTCCGGTATCCGGAAGAATTGGCCGGATACACAATCGGGCGGCTGAAACCCTGTCTGATATACTTGCGTATATCACATGATACACCGCGCATATCGTATTTTGAACGCATGATCTCAAGGGTTGT
>JAIKVS010000160.1 GCA_024685535.1 Oscillospiraceae bacterium
TAGCTCTTCTTCATAGCATATCCTTTCCTCTGCCTCCCGGACAAGTGAAAAAAATGGCGTGAACTCGTCAGTTAAGGGAAGTTTATTCTCATTTCATAGTCATTATATAGGAATTGAAAACACATTGCAAGCATCATATGAAGTGTAAGTTAGATGAATTTAACCAAATATATCCGGCCTTCTTTATTGCAGATGCACAATCAGAAGGGCAGAGACTTTTCAGAGATGATAAAAGACGGAGGTTTTGCCTCCGTCTTTACGCTGAGCCGATATCGTAACGGGTTATTATTTCATTCTTTCTATAAGGTAAGGTATGGCCTGCTCAAAGTTTACTCCGTACCAGTTGTGATCTTTCTCGGCGAGGGTAAGACGCATGCATTCAACCGTGTAATCCGCCGCCAGGGCAAGCGAATCGGGAATGGTCATACCGCTCATGTAAGCACCTACTGCTGCCGAGGAGTATATATCTCCGGTGCCGTGGAAGTTGACCGGAAGGCGCTCTGTATAATACTCGGAGATATTTCCGTTTTCTCCGCTCATAGATACAACTCCAAGCCGGCCTTCCTCAAAGCTCACGCCGGTAAGAGCAGCGTTCTTTGCGCCGCAGGCCAGAAGTCCCTCCAGAATGCCGGTTATATATGCGCGGTCATAGTTTTCGCGGTATTCCTTCCCAAGCAGGAAACATGCTTCAGTCAAATTAGGCAGCACAAGGTCAGCTCCGTCCAGCAGCTCAGCCATCTTAAGCGGAAAGTCCGGAGTAAAACCCGCATAGAGTTTCCCGTTGTCCGCCATGGCGGGATCTACTATTATCCTTGCTCCGTTGCCAAAATCTCTGAAATAACGCTTTACGATGTCCACCTGGCGGAATGAGCCGAGATAGCCTGTATAGATCGCATCGAAGGTGAAGCCTTCCTGTTTCCAGTGATCAGCGATCGGATCCATTTCATCGGTGAGATCATGAAAAGTCCATCCCTTGAACTGGGTATGTGTGGAAAGAACTGCCGTCGGGACTACCGCGCACTCGATGCCCATGGCGGATATTATTGGCAGGGCTACGGTAAGTGAGCACTTGCCGAGAGCCGAGATATCCTGAATACTCATTATTCTTTTCATATCATCCACCTCTTGACTTTGAATTATCAGGATTATACACTGCAACTGGTAGGATTGATATGTTCAGTTTGAAAAATTTTTATAAGACCAGATGGAGCCCGGTATGAAATACACTATAGACAGAACAATGCATGAGAGCGCTTACCTGCAGCTGTATCGTCAGCTGAGGCAGGATATAGCTGAGGGGATCTATTCTCCCGGAGCGAAATTGCCTTCAAAAAGGCAGCTTGCCGAAGAGCTTGGTCTGAGTCTTATAACGGTGGAACATGCTATGGAACTGCTGGCTGATGAGGGCTATGCCGTTCCCAGACAGCGCAGCGGTTTCTACGCCGGTTCAGGCTCTCAGACCGGATCGACATCCGTAAGAGCTACAGTGACTCAGATGAGCCTCGGGGATATGCCGGAGGATTTCCCTTTTTCAGTGCTGGCAAGGGTAATGCGAAAAGTGCTCACGGATTATGGGGAAAGGATACTGATGCGATCACCCGGAAGCGGCTGCGAGGAACTGCGACAGGAACTAGCTGACTATCTTCTGAGGAGCAGAGGTTTGAGAGTTGACCCGGAACAGATCATCATAGGCTCCGGCGCGGAATATCTTTACGGGCTGGTGGTCCAGCTGCTTGGCCGCGATCGTGTCTACGCCCAGGAGAAGCCATGCTATGAGACTATACGCCGTGTTTATGCGGTAAACGGCGCCGTATGCGAAGGACTGCTGATGGAGAAGGACGGAATAAGCTCAGAGGCACTTAAAAAAAGCTCCGCCGGAGTCCTGCACGTTACACCGTACCACAGCTACCCGAGCGGCGTCACAGCCAGCGCCGCAAAGCGCAGGGAATACGCTGTATGGGCTCAGGAAAGGGGAGCCTACATCGTAGAGGATGACTATGATTCCGAGCTCGCGGTTTCCCTTCCGCAGATAGAGACAATAGCGTCGCTGGCTCCGGAGAGGGTAATATACGTCAATACCTTCTCCAAAACCCTTGCACCTTCGATGCGAACCGGCTATATGGTGCTTCCGAAGGAGCTGATCCGGTTATACAGGGAACGGCTCGGCTTCTGCTCCTGCACGGTGCCTGTTTTCGAACAGCTGGTGCTGGCGGAATTCATCCGCTGCGGGGAGCTGGAAAGGCATATAAACCGGCTGCGCAGAAAACGCCGCGCCGAAGAGTCCGGACAGCACTGATACCGGGGAAGTTTCGTGCGGCTGTCTGCTTGAAGCGGTCTTTATACTCTGCTATACTTTATAAAAACATCACCTTGCAGGGCAGGTAACGGCAGAATGAATAAGATGGGAAAAAGTATCTGCGGTATAGCGGCCGGAACGGCGCTGTCAGCGGCGGCGGTGACAGCGGCAGTGACTTTCAGCATATATATCTATGGTTTTTATTCTCCTCGCGGCAGGCAGAACGACGATCACCACATTCTGGTCAGACTGAGGACGCAGGAGCAGTATGATAACACCATCGCCCTGATCGACAGACTGAACGCCAGACCTTACAAAAAGGTGCGCATACGCTCCCGGGACGGGTTGCTGCTGAGCGGAAGATATTATCATCTGAATGACGGAGCGCCTCTTGCCATTCTGTGCCATGGCTACAGGGGCACGCCTTCACGCGATTTCTGCGGAGGAGCCAATATCT
>JAIKVS010000165.1 GCA_024685535.1 Oscillospiraceae bacterium
TTCGTCACCACATGGCTCGGCATACTTGAGATATCCACCGGAAAACTAACAGCAGCCAACGCCGGTCATGAATACCCCGCACTTTCTCAGAACGGGCCCTTTGCACTGCTGAAAGACAAACACGGTTTTGTAATCGGCGGCCTTGATGATATGCAGTACACCGAATATGAGGTCAGCATGAAACCGGGCGACAGGCTCTTCCTCTATACAGACGGAGTGCCTGAAGCGACTGACGCAGATAACAACATGTTCGGCTCTGAGCGTCTGCTGGAAGCGCTCAACTCCGAACCTGATGCATCGCCTTCCGGCATTATTGGAAATGTTAAAAAAGCAATGGATGCTTTTGTTAACGGAGCCGAGCAGTTTGACGATATAACCATGCTCTGCTTTGAATATAAGGGAAACGCCCCAGCTGAACAGAAGGAATAACCGTATCACAGCCGAATCCAATGATAAGGCGGTAAAAAGATATGTTTCCCATAAAAACAGTGCAACTGACAGCATGATAACCAAAAAACTCTTTCAGAAAGCAATGCTCACCATGCTGGTAGCAGAGCTTTCCGGTGCAGTGACGGCCGTAATCGACGGCATCCTCACCGGAATCTATCTGGGAAGCGCCGCTCTTGCAGCCTGCGGGCTCGGCGCTCCGTACTACAGCATTGCCTCCATAATCAGCGGGATACTGATGGTAGGCAACACCAGGCTCTGCACCAAGGCAATAGGTGCGGGTGATCACAAATCCCTTTCCGCAACATTTTCTCTGACGATGCTGCTTGGGGTGATACTTTCCGGTCTTCTGGCTTTGGCCGGAGTTATTTTCCCGGGTGCTTTTGCGCTGATGTTCGGCGCAGGCGGCGCGAGCAAAGAAGTCTTTGCTGAAACGGCCTCATATCTGCGAGGGGTTTTCATAGGAGCTCCCGGCTTTATTCTTTTCGTTATCCTGACGCCCATCCTCCAGCTTGACGGAGATTCCTTCCGCCCCAAGCTCGCCAGTTTCGTGTGCGCAGTCGTAGACGTTGCAGGAGACCTGCTGAATCTTTATGTATTCCGCGGCGGTGTATTCGGGATGGGTCTTGCCAGCAGTGTGAGCCATTATGCTGCTCTTCTGGTAGTGCTCTCTCATTTTCTGAAAAAGGGCAGCCTGTTTCATTTCTCCATGAGTGACATCAGGCCTGCATCCGTTCTGCCGCTCCTTAAAGACGGTCTTCCACGCGCAGTGTGCATGCTCTGCCGCGGGATCCTTCCGGTCCTGCTCAACGCTCTGCTGCTCCGTGTTATCGGTGATATGGGCGTTACTGCCTACTCCGCAATGAGCAGTACAACTTTCCTTGTTGGTGCGCTTGGATGGGGCATTGGCGGCGCTGTGCTCATAATGGGAGGTATGATGGCCGGAGAACAGGATGTAAACGGGCTGAAGACTGTTATAAAAACGGCTTTTACAGACATTATTGCAGGTGTTTCGGCGCTGGCAGTGATCGTATTCATCTGCGCTCCGTATCTCTCCTCACTGTTTATTCCTCAGGGTGGAGAAGCAGGCCGGATGGCAGCTGCCGCAATAAGATGCTACGCGGTAAGTCTGCCGTTTCTTGCCTTAAACGTTTCCGCCGCAAATTACTGCCAGTCCGTCTCGAGGCTGTTTGGTGCCAATCTTATCAATATCGGGATCGAAGCTACATTTACAGCGATAATGGCTTACCTTCTCAGCTCTTTTCTCGGCGTTCTCGGAGTATGGCTCGCTTTCCCGATCGGTCAGGCACTGCTGAGTCTGGTGATCCTTCTTACGGTGAACTTTAAAAAGGACAAAGCAAAAAAAGGTGCTGAAGCTTATATGCTGCTTCCGAAGGATTTCGGAATTCCGGAGGAAGATCGGCTGGAGCTTTCTCCCGCCACCATAGAGGAAGTAACCGGCCTTTCCGAAAAGGCATATACCTTCTGCATTGAACGGGACATCAGCCCGAGCAATTCAAACAAGCTGGCACTATGTGTGGAGGAGATGGCCGGGAACGTCATCGAGCACGGTTTCAACGACGGAAAGCCCCATCATATGGACGTGAGAGTGCTTGTAAAAGGTGATACCGTCATACTGCGTCTGAGAGACGACTGCCGTCATTTTGACCTTCGCGAGAAAGTGAAGAAATGGACTCCGGACCCCGAGCATCCTGAAAAGTATATGGGAATACGCATGGTCCTTCAGATGGCCAAGGATATTGCATATACCAATACCATGAATACAAACAACCTCATAATTACAATCTAATGAAGGAACAATCATTAAAACGAATGCCGGTGCCTGAAGCGCCGGCTTTTTTATCGGATTTTCCAAAAAAACACTTTTTCGGTGCAACCGATCATCCTGAAACGGGACTATTATAGATGAACGGCCGTTACAGAAGAAACCGAGGTGAGATGCTTGACCGATGCAGAAGCGCTGGCTCTGCTAAAGACCAATGACCAACACGCGCTGGAGTGGTTCATAGACCGCTACAGTTCATATGTGGGAACCATTGTTAACAACATACTGCAAAAAAGCATGAGCCGGTCTGACGTGGAAGAGGTCACTTCAGATGTGTTCGTGACGCTCTGGAAGAGTTCGGAAAGGCTTATCCCGCTCAACATCAAAGGCTATCTGAGCAGGGTCGCCCGCAGTCTGGCACTGCACAAGCTGAGAGAAAAGACTGATGAACTGCCGTTGGAGGATGATATTCTGGTTCTTGAAGAGGATTCTGTGATCGACAAGCTCGATCAGCAGGAACGCGACCGGATTGTACGCGAAGCTGTATTCAGCATGCCTCAGCCGGACAGAGAAATATTTCTCCGCTTCTATTATTACTGCCAGAGTATTCCCATTATAGCGGAAAAGATGCAGCTGAATCCATCCACTGTAAAGACGCGGCTCAAGCGAGGGAGAGAAAAGCTCAAAGCACATCTCACCGGGATCAAAACTTTGAAAGGAGACGGCTGACATGGAGATTAGCATACGTACATTGCTCGAAGATCTGGAAGACAGTTCCGTGCTGATGGAAGAGCCAGATGTCGTCTCCGCGATGAGAATCAAGGA
>JAIKVS010000202.1 GCA_024685535.1 Oscillospiraceae bacterium
CATTGCAAGCCGCTGAGATATCTCCTTTACAGATTCCACGAGCCAGTATCGGCTGACGAATATTATACGGTCATCATCCTTAAGGGAAGTAAGAAATCTGTTTATCGCCATACCGAGCTCTCGGGATTCCATCTCCTCCTCGGGGTTTTTCCCGGCGGATACCACCTCCTCGAGCTCGTCGAAAGCCACTGCGTATTCACCTCCGCCTCTCTTCTGCGCATAGCGCTCCCGAAGCCTTGAAATGCTTATGCTCCGCACAAGACTTATAAGATATGCTCCGAGCGACCGCGGCTCGGTCGGCGGGATGCTGTTCCACGCGGCAAGATACGTGTCGTTTACGCATTCTTCGGAATCCTGCGGATCGGAGAGGATGTTCCCGGCCGTTCTATTCAGCGCCGCCCCATATTTCCGCTGGCTTTCATCTATAGCCGAGCTGTCCCTTCTGAAGAACAGCCCTATGATCTCTTTATCTTCCATGGTGACCTCCATGAGTGCTCTCGAGTGCTCTCACCCATTAAGTCGCATTATATCACGATCGGTTGCATCAGCTTTAAAATATATAAAAACACCGCCGAAAATCCGGCGGTGTTTACTGAATTATATGCTTATTATCCTACCGCATGACCTGTTCCGATGTTCATATTGACTCTGCCCGGGAACTGGCTCAGCTGGATATACATGGGCGCGCCCTCCTGATCGCCCTCAAAGAAGACTGTGAGGTAATAATTGTCCGTCGGCATATCCTTCAGCAGAGAGCTTCCGTCCGGAGCGCTCCAGTGTGCATCATAATAAGATTCATCCACGGTATCTGCCAGAGTGTAGCCGGAGAAGCCCCAGTATTCCGCCAGCAGGCTGCAGAATCGGTCTATGGTCATGTCAGCAGGGAAGATATCATCAAAATTATCGTAAAGATATTCTGTTTTTACAGTCCATTCCCCGTCGGGATCCTCCGGATCCACCGGTACATCTAACTCCACCGCCTCCACCGGCACATCCGTCTCGTCGGCTCTGGCTTCAATGGATGCAAACTTGATCTTTCCCGTTATGGTATCCACTCTGAGATTCAGGAAATACTTTCCTTCTTCCCCCATATACCACCTGACATCGTAACTATGGGAGAATATTCTGCCATACCAGTAGTCGCTGCCGGTATGTCCTTCGATCTCATAGATCATATCCGCCGGGCCGTTTACTGTCACCTCTTTGGAAAACAGTCCCATCTCCTTCCATTTCTCCAGTTCTTCCCTTGCCACCTTCTCCGCAGCCTTCGGGCTGTTCACTGCGCTGCCTACGGCATAAGCTGTAACAGCCAGTGCAAGTATCAGGCAGGCAGCAAGAGCGAAAGTCAGCACTCTGCGGGAAAATTTCTTCGTCTTCTGCGTATCGATATGCATAATCTTCTCCTCCGTTCTTGAGGCGGCTGAACCGGCCGGGAGCTCCAGCTCAAGGGCTTCGGCCTTGTATTCATCGGCAATGCCGTCCAGCGCTGCGGATATCTTCTCCCTGCTCATATCAGTCCCTCCTTTATAAGATAAGTTCTGAGTTTTTCACGTGTACGGAAAAGTCTGACGGAGACCCGGCTGCTTTTGCAGTGAAGCTTCGCGGCTATCTCATCTATGGAGTCTGCCAGCCAGTAGCGGCAGACGAACATCTGCCTGTCTTCCCTGGAGAGCTTTTTCAGAAAGCCGTTTATCGCCGCCGAAAGTTCCCTTGCCTCCACATCCGCAGAAGGATCGTCCTTCGCGGCAAGGCATTCCTCAAGCTCATCAAGGGCAGAGTCGTAAATGCTGTTTCGCTTTTTCGCCGTGTTCGAGCGGTATCTGCTGAGAGCTGTGTTCCTCATCACAGCAGTATAGTAGGCCTTCAGGTTCCCGGGTTTTTCCGGCGGGATTGAGTTCCATACGGCAAGGTTCGCGTCGTTCATGCATTCCTCCACATCCGAATGATCGTTCAGGATATTCGCCGCTGAGCGTTCTGCGAATCTCCCGTATTTGTCAGTCAGTTCGACTATCGCCTGTTCCGAGCGCTCATTGAACAATTCGATTATCAAGCTGTCTTCCAAATCATCACTTCCTAACTTTTTCCGTCTCACCTATACAGTAGCGATCCGGAGGGGGGTATTTCATCGTTTTTACAGTTTTCCAAAATAAAATGATAAAAAATTTCCCCCGCAGCTGACGGTTTCGGAACAAAACCTTTCTCTGCAGGGGAAGGAATCATTTCCCTCCGACCGTTTATAAACATTCCTCAATGATCTTCTTCATCTCATCCATATGGAGCATCATATCCCGGAAAAGCCGGAGCTGTCCACGGGCTCTTTCCAGATTCTGCCCTGGATGATCAGTGCGGAAGTATTTATCTCCTATAACATAGTCCTCCAGATATCTCACGGCCAGTTCCAGCGTGATCAGCGCGGCGCTGGGAGCAAGAGCCTCTGTCTCCTCCCCGGTC
>JAIKVS010000220.1 GCA_024685535.1 Oscillospiraceae bacterium
AGAATTCGATCGTCTTCACGAAAAGATGAAGGATGACGGGGTGATGTCCGTTATATCCCGGTCATTCGATGATGTACAGCTGATCACGTTTGACTTGAGCCGGCTGCTTTGCGACGTTGAGCGCTTCATAGGCGACGGGGAGGTAATGGAGCGCTACGGCATGGGATTCTGCTATGAAAAGGCGTATAACGGCAGGAAGATAAAGGACGTCACCCCTGCGCTGAGGGAGAAAACGCTCAGATACTACAGCTCCCATCACAGGCGGCTGGATCAGGAGGTAACCTGGAGGAAAAACGTTCTCCTCATCGATCTGCACAGCTTCGCGGAGGATCTCGTGATGCCGGACAGGATAGACGGCAGCCGCAGAATGCCGGAGATTTGCATAGGCGCGGATGACGTTTTCACTCCCCCGTTCCTGGCGGCCAGGGCGGAAAGGCTTTTTGCCGAGGCAGGGTTCACCGTTGCGGTGAACTATCCCTATTCCGGTTCAATGGTGCCGAACGCCGTTCTTCACGGGAAAACTGACTGCAATCTCAGGACAGTTATGATAGAGATCAATAAAAGCGTCCTCTTCAGGAGCGAAGGCATCCCCGACGAGGGCAGCATAAGGAAGATCCGCCGGGCGCTGCGGCAGCTGATAAGCTGAGCGCAGGGAGAAAGTGAAGGGGTTCCCTGCTAAGGGAGCAAAAAAAATTTTAAACTATTTTAAAAAAACTCTTGACCGTTACTCTACGTAACGGTTTATAGTTTTAATCGAGGTGAGGTTTATGAGAAAACTAAGTGAGGTTTGCAGGATAACAGGATTAACGCCAAGAGCAC
Organism: Oscillospiraceae bacterium; assembly: GCA_024685535.1. Lineage (GTDB taxonomy): Bacteria > Bacillota > Clostridia > Oscillospirales > Oscillospiraceae > Limivicinus. The sequence continues at coordinate 820 of JAIKVS010000220.1, forward strand.
TGCGAGGCTATGCAGAAGTTGGTTTGCTCCAACCTACAGCAAAGGAAGGAACCGGAGAATACTGGTATTATGATGATCAGGCCCTTGAAAAGCTGTTTTTAATTCAGATGTTTGTCGAAGTCGGCTATACAAGGAGGCAAATCAAAGAAATACTTGATTCGAAAAAATTTGATTTTGCCGCTGTACTGAAAAAAGCGACAGCTATGCTGGAGGAAAAGAAACAAAAGCTGGAAAATATGATCCAGTATTCAAGAATTCTTAAGTTACTCGCAGATTTGCCGAAATCAAGGCAAGAAAAGTTTGTTGATTCTTTTATTTCACCATGGTTTGATTCTTTGAGTGATTCTTCCAGTTTCAAATCACTATTGGAAAATTTGCAGTATATGTTAGGCACAGCAGATATTGACCAAGATGTGTTGTTTAAGTTCTTTGAAGACTATATAGCTTTAATTGCTCTTTCGGATAAAGACCCTGGTGATCCTGAAGTACTTGATCATGCGGAATCAATATATATGAATCTAATGCAAGTCAATTTTGATGATGGAACAGGAAAGCCTATAGATATGGAGACGGTTGTTGATCTGGCTTCACCTGAATTAGCTGAAGTATTCTCATCTTTTATATTTGATGTATACAGAGATTTGGATAGTGAAGGCGTGCATACTATTCCTTTTAAGCCCAAGGTGCTTGATTTTGTAAGCGCTGCATTGAAAAATGCAGTCCTGAGGATAGCGGAAAGAAGGGATGCAGAAAAATGAATTCGTTTTCGACAGTATGCCCGGTTTGCTTCAGTTTAATGCAAAAGAAAAATCATCGAACATATGAATGCTCTTGTGGGAACTGGATGTATGTTCAAAAAAGCCCGTTCGATGATGAAATATATGTCGAATATCGCTCGGATGTCGAGGCACCGGCTTCTTTCTATCCCGGAAGTAACGATATATTTCCCGGATATTGCAGAGGCTGTGGAGGTTTAGGCGGTCACTATCCTGAATGCAAAAAAGATTGTACATTCTTGAACGAATGAACATTACCTTTGCTATTGGATAATTCTCTTCGAACATAGAAATAATAGCTGGTAATTTGTTCCGGCAATCATATATTTCATTTTTAGCTCATATTAAAATGGAATCATAGAAAAGCTTTTCCTAAAAAATAATAAAAAATAATATTAGAAAGGATAATGACAATGGATAGAAAAGAGAAAAAGGAAAAGAAAAGTTTTATCAGTCAGTTTATTGATTTGGGCACGAAATGGTATAACGATGAAGAAATCGAAGATTTGTTTGATCTTGTAAGCAACAAAGATGATTATGATGGGCAATCTAGAGAAAAGAGAGATACATATACTGATTGGTCATCTGATGGTAAGTATACCCGTCATTCTGAATCATTGTATAAGATCAATAATGACGAAGACAAAATTCGTATTGATGTTGAATCCAGCTATAAAGACGATGACGGGCAAACCGGAGAATCCAAATATTCCTTGCGTGACGGTAAAGAAATTGTTGACATATTTAGAAAAGTTTTTAAGAAATAAAAGGAGGTTAATAATTATGCAGATGTGCCCTGAGTGCGGAAAGATCTATGATGAGTCCGATTATGCAAGGTGCCCATATTGCAGTGGCGAGCTTTCGGATGAAGACGTAGAATATGATGATTACGTTGAATACGAATTCGGTGAAGATCCGGGATGGGATTACGTGTATGACGAGGACGGAGAAGGTGTCGACTGCCCGATTTGTGGTGCCGAGCTTCGCTATCATGATGGCAGTTGTTGCTGCTTAGAGTGTAATTCTACATTTTCAGATGATAGAATTGAAACCTGGGCAGGTGGTCCCTGGCATCATTCCTAAGATCAGGTTGGTTCAAATCATAGCCTATAAGGAGAGCATATTCAGATTGCTCTCCTTATAGCTTAGTTCTTTATACGCTGAAAAAAACAATTTTTACAAAGAGATCCTTAGGAGAATAAATGAACACTGAACTGAGAAAAATCATAAGAAAGCACCTTAAAGAAAGCTATAGCAATGGTCTTCCTATACAGTACATCGGCAGACTGGAGGATGAGTTAGCTGTCATACAGGGGTCTGACTTTCTGGATGACTTGCAGCTGATCCTGTTCTTAAAGGATGTCGCTTCCCAGGCCGGCTATGAGATCGACGAGAGGATCGAGAGTGGAACGAGCCTTATCAAGAGCCTTTGGGGCGCCTCTCTCGTTGATCCCCTGCCCCCCTATTACTACTGTCATGTCTGTGGGAAAATGGAGTTTGTTCCGTTTGATCTCGATGGATTTGATCTTCCGGAAAAGACCTGCTGCGGGCATAAGATGGTACGCAGTGGGCATTCCATACCATTTGAGCATTATCGTCATTCTCTGATCGATCATCACACCGGGCTTGCATTCAGAACTGCTGATTCCTTTGTATCTGACGCTGTAGATCTGGTCAAAGACCACTATGAGGAAAACGGTATCTATCATGCTGTACAATTCGATACGGGTATGCCCGACAACGACTCAGCCGACTTAGTGCTTCTTCCTCAAACAGAGCCCTTGCCTGAAACAGATGAAAACGGAATATGGAGAGTGGATCCGGATGTAATTTATTCAGACCCGTCATTACGCTTTATTCATATCGTTCCCAGTGAGAAAAAAGAGCAGCTGGCTGAATACAAGGAAATAACCGGTCGAGTTCCGGGCATTGAGGAGCTGCTGACAGAGCCGGTAATGAAGGCGACAAGAAAAGAGCTTTTGAGAAGGATCGAGAGGGTTCGGTTATTTGAGCAAATGGAACTCTCATTCACATCTCTTGTTGCACTGCGCAGCTATATGCGAAGCGAATACGATGAAAACAATCCGGTTATAAATTCACAGAATGCCCGATATACAGATCTGTTCACATGCCGTGAAGAGGTATGGGATATGATAAGCAAAAAAGTAAAGCCGGAGTATGGGATCGGCAGCGGCTTTGCAAATAAGATCACAAGAGCAGTGCGCTCAGGCAGCTATACCAACGGCCGCATGCCGGAGGGGGCAAAGAATCTGCTCAGGGAGCTTGGCATTGAAGATCATTGGATTGAGCAGATGCAGTATACATGCTATCTTCCTCCAAAGGCAGATGTGATCAGCTCATTGCTGGATGATATGAAACTCGTCTGGTATGAACTGCAGAAATAGTCTTCCATAATTCTGATCAATATGCAAAATGGTCTGACTTCTATGTCAGACCATTTTATTCTGTATTACCTTTTTTGATTTCCTTTATATTCCGCCATTTTTAATAAGATCTATGAGCAGGTTGATATTGGTATGTCTTTGGACTGAGTGTGGTGAAGTTTTGACTTCTTCCCAGGAAAGACTATAATCTGTCTCTTTTGTTGCGTCCGGGTCATTGCAGAAAAAGCTGCAGAATCCGTCGATATCACTTACATAATTCATTGAAAACGCCTCGGCAGCTTCGGTTTTGCCAGAATGCATATTAGCGTTGTTGTTGATGAAATGATCTAGATTGGACGCGAAATAAAATGCATGGTAAAGAACAGATTTGCTTTCTATGCTGATCTTATTAAGAGATGTCAGATAATCAATGTTTTTGCTTTTGTTGAGGTTTCTGCTGACAGCATCCTCGATCACCGGGGCCTCTATAATCCCTTCTTCAGCATTATAATAAAGCTTGATCTTGCCTTTTTTGTCTCTGTATATGTGTTCCGGTTTTATAGGTTTGATGTGATCTTCTTCCAGATAAGCTCCATCAAGATCAATGATATGGAAAACATGCCTTATATACTTCGGATAGAATTTGTACTTCTCCATATAGGATTTGACATACAGCTTGGTAATGATCCTCTCGATATTCCCCGGGTTTATGCCCCCTTGTGAAGTGATGTCTCCGCCGCCGTCTTCCTCATCTTCATCCTTTTCTTTTTTCTTCAAGAAGAAAACGGTGAAATTATTGCTGTCATCATATTGCGCCACAAGTTCTGAAAAAGGAAATTCAAGAGCTTCTATTTCGCTGTCGCCTTCGATCAGGAAAAGAACTATATTCTGTTTTTCCTTTTTAGACATCGCTTTCCTCCTTAAACCTGTCCGGGAATCCTTTGCCTGCCCGCTTGATTGCAGAAATCATGCGATGTCTTTTCCCAGCCTTATATATCACTTCATCCTGTTCGTTGAGAAGTATCTCACGCAGATATACATCTCTCAGATTGTTAGAGTGTCCGACCCCTTTCAGGCGGATGTATCTGTTTTGAGGATTGGATGTGGTAAATACTATGCTTTCTTTGGAAATCAGTTCTAGCGGTCTTAGATTATGCGAGGTGAATATGAGCTGTCCTTTGCCGTATTCCTCAAAAGCTGAAAGCATCTCTCCGAGAAGATATTCATATATGCCAGCATCCATCTCATCGATTGCCACTGTACATGATTTATCGTTGAATGCTCCGAGATACAGGCAAAGGAAGGAGATGATTCTGATAACTCCATCAGATTCGTAACTGAGAGGGAATTCAGTTTCTCCCCGTTTGGCGTACGGTTTAACTGAAAAGAGAGTCTTTCCGTCTTCATCGTCTGTTTCTCCAACTTTTTTGACCATGACCTTAAGATCCGGTATCAGTTCAGAAAGCGCAATATTAATCGCATCGAAATCCTGGCATATATCATTATAGATAACTTCTGGGAGATTCGTCGTATTATTCAAATCAATCACCAGACTGCCTGCTCTAGTGCAGAATGGTAGCACTGTATTGAGACGAATGAGACCGCTTGTTTTTGTGTCTATTACATAGAGGAAAAAGTGGGAGTAGTGTCTCAGATCCTGCAGTATATGTAGATATTCAGAATCCTCAGGTGCTGATTTTGCAAAAGCAGTCAAGGTTTCATCTTTAAAAATGAAAGATTCTGAATGCGTAAGAGCATATCTCTTGTTCACTTCCAAATCATACAGAGTATCTGCTATCTCTTCTTTACCGATATAATACTGAAGCAGAGAGGCAGGACCAAGAGTGCCCTTCTCAACTGCAGTTGTTATTATTGTCTGAAGCTTCTTGTTTTTCCCATAGAAATCCCCGGAAGCGCTTATCTTCTCATTAGATATTCTGATTTGATATGGCCGGTTGCTTCTTCTTTGTCTGTATGATCCTGTCTTTTCCTCTTTCTCTTTCTCCATTCGGGAGATATCGAATGAATAAACAACTTTTTTTCGTCCAGTTGAAGGCCTCTGATCCTGAAAGTCAAAGGTGAATTCCAAGTGAGATTCTTTGGCATTCGCTGATATGCAGTCTGTATATACATCCGGGATCTCTTGTCCGAGCATCGCAGATCTGAGAATACTCAATGCTTCTATGACAGCAGTTTTTCCTGAACCGTTCTGTCCGTATATTCCTAGGATATCTGACTTCGTTCCCTCGGGAATGTATTTCTTTGAACAGGCAAAAGTCACTTCTCCGCAATCTACGGATTTAAAGTTCTTCATTGTTATTTTATGGATTCGTATGGTAGGAAGTATCCTTTTGGCTTGGGAAGGATAAGTTGCATTCGCAAATTCAACAATAGAATCTGGTGTGCTAGACATTAGGCATCGCCCCTTTCATGGAAACAGATTAGCACGTCATATCCGAAAATTCAAGAGTAACTATATATTTTGAATAAAAAATTCAAATTTAAATATTACTCTTGACATATTGGCAAGAGTAATATATACTTCGAGTCTGTTTTTACTCTACAGGTCATTATTTAGCCACAAGGCAGTATAAGTATTTGGTAACATATGAGGAGTAATTTAATGAGGCTTGAAGCATTGGAGAAAGAAGCGGAACTTTATAGTGGCGAAGGCGAGTGTTACATCCATATCGAGCAGACAAGAGGAGCGCCTGTCTCGATAATAACCAACGGGGATCACAATTCGATGGCAGGCGCGATATTCTGTCTGATGATCCAGCTTGCGGAAGAAACTGGTCATGATCCGTTGGATCTGTTCAAATTCTTCACCAAGACTTATAAAAAGTTCGGAAAACCTGAGAGCATAGAATTCTGACCAAAATAATAAAACTCCGTTTGACCCTGGCGTGCGCTTTCCTGCCTAAGTTAAACGGAGTTTTTTCAGCCTTATCCATTATGCAGTTTCAGTTGAACAGTGAATACTGGCTTTCTTTATGATTTTCTGTTCTGCTCCCGTAAACTATCTCCTCGAAATCATCTCTTGATTTCATCGCCATATCTATCTGCCCGGTCTTGCAGAGAGAGACATATATCGCAATCGTCCTTGCCTGACAGTTAATGGACTTTTCCGGGTTGAAGACGATATCTGTGAATGAGTTGTACTGAAGGAGCTGCCTTGTCACTTCGTCATTGTCCTTGAGGGCGTTGATATAAAGCCAGTCGTAGAAGAATGTTTTCGGTTCGAGAGGGAACTTTTCTCCTTCAAGCTCAAAGCCGATAAGCATTCCGCTTTCTTTGATCCTCGGATCCTTTTTGGCTTCAACCGGTTTGCAGTCCAGCAGATCGGTATAAGGTCCGCCAAGTTCAAAGCACTTCGATGCCTGAAAGGCATTTTCCACGGGGACCTTCTTCCCGCTCTTCAGAGTGGCGATAAGGTTGAAAGCGCTGAGTCTCTGCCCTAATACGTTATCTGAGAACCTCGAAACTTCCAACACTTTAGCCGTCGGATGCGTTCTTTCAAAAGCTTCGCGCAGGCTTTCGGCTGATCTTCTTCTCTGAATCTCTGCAAATCCGGAATAATAGATAAACTCAGTCGGGATCTCCCTGAAGTGGGGGCTATCCTGATATGTAATAAAAACAGGTCTAGTTGCCATTATCATTACCTCTTACCAATGAGCACAGTCAAGTCTTCTTTTGAAGAGCTCATTGCTATACATCATTTTTGTTCCGTACGGCAGAAGGTCTTTCATACTTTGTGCATTTACCAGAGACACGTCTGAATCAAAGTGGATCTCTCTGATATACTTTGCCGGAACGATGCCATCTATCATGATCTCAGCCTGAGGACTGGTGGGATACTCATCAGGAATGCCCAGCGCGCTCCTTCTATGGCTTATTCCTTTATACACAAGTTCTTTCGCGAACATGTTTCTTGCGTCCTGAAGCTGATCATAATCCGATATATGCCATCTGACTTCATTATATGCAGCATTTACAGGAAGCATAAATATTTTATCTACATTGCTTGAAAGAAGCGCCTTTATATCGATGCGTAGAACTGCAAACCGAAGCCTTGTGTCACTCCGTTTTGCTGAAAACATCTGGTAGTTCGGAAACGAAAGAGAAAAACAGCTGCATTCCGGGTGGCGGTCAAGCCTTTCTCTGTCAGTTGATATGAAATCCACTCCGTCATCAAAATAAACTCGCGGTGCTATCCCGTTTTCCAGTATGCTTTTAAGATTATCCACCGGTGTGAAGTGAACAAGATATTCCACATGGCGCTCATTCGCCAGAAAGTCATATATTACGTTTTTTGACGTTGACCTGGTACTGAGATATTTGATCATATCCAGCTCTTTATACCCGGCTCTCTCTAAGGGTATCTCGTCTCCGATCAGGCTGCCGTTAAGGCTGCAGAACTTTTCTTCTTCTGCATGGTATGTATATACGAGAACTTTTTCATTGCGAAGCTCGTATCCGGTGAAGATCGCGTTTACCCACTCACCGTTCCTCTTCACCTGCAGAATCGTCTTTCCGGGAATATAAGGCGGAAGTGTAAGATCATAGTAATCATGAAATCTGGCATCAACTCTTGGGGGCAATGTATAAGGGCCTATCCATTCGGTTTCTTCCGCGGTGCCGTCCTGAGCCACGAGATCGTCCCAATCGCAGTAATATGCAATATAATGCAGCGGGTAGTGATATTGCCTGTCGATCTGCTGCGTTCCTCTAAATGCGTCACCGAACGCAATTCCGTTATTAACTTTTGTGAGTTTGACGAAGAAATTGCTGTCATACTGAGGTCTGCTGATATATACCGGCAGCCCTTCTTCTTCGATTATAGTGCTTATAGAGTATTGGGTATTCTTGTTCAGCATAATCGCACCTTCTCATCATTTTGCAGAAATTAAAGAATGTGATTATTCAATACCATAACAAAAAGTTTTTCCGGTCAATCCGCGATTTACCTTTGCCCTGCCGTTCTGCCTTATCATAGGCTCACAATCTTGATAAAGGAGAACAAAATCATGAAAACAAACACACTTGAACTCGTATTCATCCTCGACAAATCCGGTTCCATGCAGCCGCTCACTGAAGATACCATCGGCGGCTTCAACAGCAACATCGAAAAGCATAAGGAAGACGGCGATGCTTTTGTCACCACAGTGCTTTTCGATAACAGATACCGGATAATACATGACCGCATCCCCATAAATGAGATTCCGGTGTTAACGAAAAAGGATTATGAAGCAGAGGGAAGCACAGCTCTGTTTGATGCAGTAGGCAGGACGATAAGCCATATTGAGGATGTTCACAGATATATCCGGAAGGAAGACATCCCTGAATCGGTTCTGTTCGTTATCATCACCGACGGCATGGAAAACGCAAGCATAGAATATCGCGGCAACCAGATAAGGGCAATGGTGGAAAAGAAGAAAACTGACGGCTGGAACTTTATTTTCATCGGTGCTGGGATAGACGCCTATTCGGAAGCTGCGGATCTTGGAATCAGCCAGGGAGCAGCATTTGACATCAGCCCAAGCAGAGCCGGCATCAATAATGCATTCAGATATTCGCGCGCTGCCGGCAGGGTGAGCCGCCAAAGGAGAGCGCCGAATGAATCTTTTGAAGAGATGCTGAGAAAAGAGATCGATAAAGCAGAAGATTGACTGCTTTTATCTTATCGCATATCAGACCCGAGAAGGTCTGCGTCCGATTCATACAGATATTCGTTGATATCGAATATGTCATAATGCTTTGCAGCAATAAAAGCCTCAACTATTACATCAGTCAGTCTTGAATGAGACAGGGCATATCCTGCTTTTTCCAGCAGAGCCTTTGTCTCTTCAAGATCCAGCCTGAGAGCAATTGCGCAGGCAAGTGCGATGTTCTTCTTAGGCGGATTGTCGAACTGCGTGGTTATCCGGTAAAAGAGCTGCTTGGAAATGTTTGCCCGGTTATAGAACTCGCTGTTTTTGAGCTGCTTTTCTTCGATCAGATCGAGTAAAGTCTCTCCGAAAGACTTATCAAGCTTGGCGATCCGGGCTTTTAATTCATCTGTCGGAACGGATAGCTCTACAGATGCTTTACGATGTTTTTCTGATGGAACTTCGAACGGAAGCTCTCCGTCTTCTTCCAACTCCTCAAATGGCGATGGAGTGGCTGCCGATCTGCCCGGTCCGAAATCGAACTTTTCTGAAATATATGGAAACGGACCCTCTTTTTTTGTTACGTAATCCTGTTCCTGCTCTTTCAGCCGGTCTCTTCTCTGCCTGGATACACGGCCACGCGGTGACCTCCGCTCTGCTTCTGTTTCTGCCCGGTCTGCAAAGATTTGCTCATTTCCGGCATAACCGAAGCGTTTAACTTTGGCTATAAACGTCAGGTGCTCATCTACATAGTTTGAAATGCTTTTTATAAGGCCTCTGTCAAGCGCATGCCCACTGCGGATTCCTTCCTCGCCGAGAAGATACTCAAGCTTTTTGAGCTCTCCGACAGTATTTGTCCTTGCGCTGTCTTCATACTCCTGATCAAGGATCAGCCCCTTGTCTCTGGCTTCCTGAAGAGTAGTGAAGAGTCTGCTGTCAATAACGGAATCGGGAACAGTGACGCTTTTGCCCTCGCGGATATAGGTCAGATTTCCTTCCTTATGCTCCGTGACTGTCACCCAGGCATATCCGTTCTCATTCTTCTTATAGCAGAGTCTTGTTCCGTTTTTAATTGATTCGTTAACCATTTTCGCATTCTTCTTCCCTTTTTTGAACATTTTAGCATCATTATATGATGTTTGCAATTTTCAGTTATACTGGCCGAAACAGAAAGGAGAGCTTAAACAATGTCAATGCCTCATAGAGAAAAAATAAAGTGCCCCAAATGTGGGAAAGAGCTTGAATACACCATGTGGCAGTCCATCAACACACAGATGGAATTCGCCATTCCGGATATAATCAGCGGGAAGCTGTTTGAAGTCATCTGCGACGGATGCGGCCAGAAGCTCCATATGATGTATCCGATTCTGTTCAACGATATGATCCATAATATAATGATAAATTATGTTATGCCGGAACATGTTGATGACGCCATTAAAGCATCGGAAATATCAAAGTCCCTCGGCTGCAGGATAAGGATAGTGACATCTCAGGAGTCGTTAAGGGAAAAGACCGCAATCATCAACTCCGGCCTTGACGACAGGGTGGTCGAACTGTTCAAGGTGTTTTCCATGGGGCAGATCGCCGACCAGATCGAAGGCAGAAACCTGAAGGCGATGTACTTCCTGCCGGATGAGAAGCAGCCGAGGATGGAGTTCGCTTTTGAAGATGGAACTGGTTTCATAGATATCGTTATGGACGGCTATTATCATCTAGAGGAGGAATTCAGTGAACTGCTCGCCGATACTGAGGACGATATGTTCATAGATCAGCAGTGGGCTTTGGATTTACTGAATTCTCTAAAACAGGAGGAAGAAAATGAGACTTGAAGCCATTGAAAAGGAAGCAGATCTGTACAAAGGCAAGGGCGAGTGCTACATCCATATTGAAAGAGCGAACGACTCCCCTATCACCTGCGTTGTAGCTGGGGACGCAGCTGCTATAACTCAGGCGGTATATAATCTTGTGTGCCATGTTGCCCTGCAGCTGAACAAGCCGTTCCCGGAAGTGCTGAAGATGTTCAAAAAGGCATATAAGCAGTTCGGCGTCCCGGAGCACAGAGATGTAGACGAGAGCTAAAGCCAAGATGAATGAAGCTGATTCAGACAACGCTTGACAATAATTAAAGTATAGGTATATTATAATTATGAAAGAGATAGAATTCACCTGGGACAGAAACAAGAACGAGATCAACATCAGGAAGCACGGCGTCTCTTTTGAAGAGGCGGTGACTGTGTTTTATGATCCTGAAGCAGTTCTGTTCGATGATCCGGAGCATTCCTATGAAGAAGAGAGGTTTCTGATAATCGGCTGTTCCCGGAAGGAACGGATATGTATCGTGAGCCACTGTTATAGGGAAAATGAGGAAGTTATACGTATCATATCCGCCAGAAAAGCAACGGCAAGAGAATGTGAGGCCTATCATGACTGGAACAGGGGCGAGTGAAATGAGAGACGAATACGATATCAGCAAGCTGAATCCGCGCAGAAATCCTTATACAAACAGGCTGAAGCGGCAGGTCACCATCAATATCAGCGAAGAAGCGATAGATTACTTCAAGCAGATGTCTGAGCAGTGCGGCCTCCCCTATCAGACGCTTATCAACCTCTATCTTGTTGACTGCGCAGAGAAAAAGCGCCAGCTGCAGATGAGCTGGAACTGAAAAGGGCTCAGGAAAAGAAGAAGCTGTCAGGTTTTGATCCTGGCAGCTATTCATTTGTCGCCTGCCGAACGACCACTTGACGGTATCTTTTGAGTATAATATAAAATGAAGTAAGATATGAATCATGTCATCCTGAGGCTTTGCCGAAGGATCTCTTCGCCAAGGGATTCTCCAGTTCGGTTTCAACGAAAAATGCTTCTCTATGCTTGCATTTTTCGGAAACCTGTTGAGGCCGACCGGTTGACCCAAAATCAGAGATTTTGACCGGTCAGGCTCACTGCGTTCAGAATGACAGAGAAAAGCTATGACTGGAGGAATGCATCATGGATAAGATAAGGAACGGCGCTCTGAAAGGCGCGATAGTCGGAGACATTGTCGGCTCGATATACGAGTTCAATAACCACCGCTCGAAGGTCTTCCCGCTCTTTGGGAAGAAGTGCTCCTTCACGGACGATTCGGTGATGTCGGTCGCTGTGGCTCATGCGATAGCCCTGTGGAAGGGCTGGACCGGGGACGACGGGCACCGGAAGGATACCCTGTTCGATACTCTCGTGGATACGATGCAGGCCTTCGGAAACTATTACCCCTTCGCCGGTTACGGCGGCAGGTTCGGCGACTGGCTCTGCTTTAAAGATCCCAAACCCTATAACAGCTGGGGCAACGGCGCTCCCATGAGGTGCTCCGCCGCCGGGATGCTCGGAGATTCTGCGGAAGAGGCATATAAGCTCGGAGAAGCGACAGCCGAAGTGACCCACAACCATCCTTACGCGATGAAGGCCGCCGGCCTCACTGCGGAGCTCATCTGGCGGGCAAGGCACGGAGCCTCTATGGAAGAGCTGAGGAAGAGGGCTGAAGAGGAGTATGATATAGAGAGCTGCGCCTGGTTCGCGGAGAACAATGAGTTCACCGAGGCCTCGCAGTATACGATGCCCCCTGCCCTTGCGGCCTTCCTTGAGAGCACTTCCTTCGAGGACTGCATCCGCAACTCTGTATATGTCGGCGGCGATACCGACACGATAGGGGCCATCGCTGGGGCAATGGCCGAGGCCTACTGGGGCATCCCGGACGATATCTGGGCGAAGGCCGAGAGCTATCTAGATGAAAGGCTGCTGGAGGTAGTCGATAGGTTTTATAAGAAATTCGTATAAAAATAAAGCTGTCGGGATCTATTCCCGGCAGCTTTTATATATTCAGATATCTCTCAGATAACAGCACAGCGGAGTGGTCGAAATGACCACTCCGCCGCGCTTTTACGGAGGTTTTATGATGTGGAAACACAGAATTCCAAGGAGTGAAAATATCAGAAGAGGTTGGTATGGATGGCGGTGTTCATAATGCCGGAGAGCACATAAACAGCGGAGACAACCGTAGGACCAAGCCAGTTCTTTCCTGTGAGTTTATAGAAGGAGCGGAGGAAGAATGGCGCGAGGAACAGCTGCCAGATGCAGAAGCAGACCACCAGCACATCGCACCAGGGCATTACTCTAATAATATATATAAAATCAAATTTGACCATGCTCAAAGAGAAAACTTGTTAATTAAATAATTACTTAAATTATAATATAATTTAAGTATTAACTATGCGTTAATTTAATAAATCATAAGAATTTTTTAACTTTTTCGCGTTTTTTATTGTTGACTTGTTTTGCATGAGGCGGTATATTTATAAACAAATTACTTTATCTGACTAAATCATTTGCGTATTAAATCAATAAACAGAGGTGATAACATGCAATCTTTACAGAATTTCAGAGCAGAAAGAGGACAAGCAGTTGCTGTCAGGCATGAATTGGATGCTTATATACTTTCGCTGCCTGAAAACATTGAATACTTCAGTGGTTATTTCCCATTTACTATGACCACTCTTTACTCCGCTGAATCTTATCTTGTATATGATCCATACAGCAAGAAAAAAGCCCTGATTGTTTCTGCTTCTGATGTTCCTACAATTATGGAAGAAGGCTTTGATGGTTCCATTTTTGTTGTTGGCTCATTTCAGTTTTATAATCCTGGCCAATCTGAGTTTGCAGATAAGCTTCGCGATATATTACGGAAAAGATATTCATCTGTTTCAGAAGGAATCATTGCTGCACTTAATTACCTTGTTCCAAAAGCTAAGCGTGTTCTATTTGATGAAAGCCGTACTCCGATAGGCACTTGGCGCAATGTAGCACAGGCGCTGCCCGATACGACATTCGTCGACGGTGCGATGATCCTTCGCGAGATAAAGTGCATAAAGCATCCGGATGAGATTGCCGGATTGAAAACCGCTGCCCATATTGCTGAAGATGCGCTTATGAGTGCAATATCATACATCCGCCCCGGTGTAAGTGAATACGATATAGAGTCGGATTATATTCGTGAGGTGGCGTTGCGTCACAGCGATCCTTACTTTTTCGTTGCTACGGCGGATGAAAGAGCTGCTTTTTCGGATACATTCAATCGTACAACGCAGATCATACATGACGGGTCCATGATCCGGTTCGACTTCGGTTGCATCTGGCAACGCTACCGCTCCGATCTGGCCCGTACGGTGGTGGTTGGTGAAAACCGCAAGGCTGAAGATTATTATGCAGCGGTTTTGGAAGGCCAGAGCCGCGCGATTGATGCCATAAAGCCCGGTGTGACAGCGGGAGAGATATTTGATATCGCGGTGACCACAGTCCGGAAGAGTGGCATTCCGCATTACGAGCGTCATCACTGTGGCCATGGGATCGGTCTGGCAACATACGATCTTCCTTCCATTGCTCCTGGTAACAATACACAACTTGAAGAAGGTATGGTGCTGTGCATAGAGACCCCGTATTATGAGATCGGATGGGGCGGAGTTCAGGTGGAAGACACTATAGCCGTAACAAAGACAGGAGCGGAATATCTAACAAGATCGCCGAGGACACTGATAAAAGTCTGATGGTATAACTATTTAATTAATTGGCAAGATCCAGCATGATCCGAAAATATTAAGACAAATCAAGGAGGAAAGAAATGAAAAAGACAAGCCGTATTATTGCAATTCTCGCGATGTTAGCAATCCTTTTCACCATGGCGGCATGCGGCAGTGAACCCGCTGCAGCAAGTTCTTCCGCAGGAAGCTCTTCCGCATCCAGTTCATCTTCGTCCGCCAGCGCTCCGGCAGCAACTGAAGCAGACACTTACAAGATCGCTGTTGCTCTAGCTCTTACAGGTGGTAGTGCTGAACAGGGCAATGAGGTCCGCAATGCCGTTAAACTCGCGATCGATGACGTGAACGCTGCAGGCGGTATCAACGGAAAAATGGTCGAGCTAGTAGACTATGATGATCAGGCCGACCCAAAGCAGGCTGCCACTGTTGCTAACGCAATCGCGGCAGATGAGAGCATCCTGGCTGTCGTAGGCCACACCAACAGTTCCTGCACACTGGCCGGTGCGGCTATTTACAATCCCGCAGGCATCCCTCAGATCACATGCACTTCAAGCTCACCCAAAATCACCGATGCCGGTGAATATACTTTCCGTCTCTGGAATTCTGATGCATATACCGCTCAGGTCCATGTTGAAACCATCATAAACAAGGGATACAAGAACGTAGGCATGATTTATGAGAACAATGACTACGGCCTTGGTGCATACAACGTTGCAGTGGAAAAATTCAAAGAGGCGGGCATAGATATCCTGGTAGCTGAAAGCTATCTGCTCGGCGAGACCAAGGACTTCACCACCATCCTCACAAAGATGAAGAGTGCCGGCGTTGAAGCGATCTTCGCTGTTTCTGATGAAACAGAGCTTCCGATGATCATGACTCAGGCACATTCTTTGGGATTTTATCCGTTTGTGACCAGTACCGGTGCTTACAGCACTACAGTGCTCACTTTGGGCGGAGCGGAAGTTGAAGGTCTCTATGGAGCCACTTTCTTCGATCCGAACAATCTCCCAGAGGGAGTTGCGGCATTCTATGACCGCTTCATGGAGACTTATGGCGTTGATGCCGTTGTTTCTCCGGCAGTTTCCGGTTATATCTCCGGCTGCATTCTTATGGATGCCCTAAAGTCCGGTGCAACGACCCGTGACCAGATTAGGGATTATCTTGACAGCGGCCTGACTTTCGATACCATGGTCGGCACGCTACAGTTCGATGAGAATGGCGATGTTACCATTCCTCTTACCCGCATGGTCATCAAGGACGGTGCATTTGTCGGCACTCCCGACTGACAGTTTTTAAAACCTCAAAAAGTGGGAGCCCTCAAGGCTCCCACTTTCCGTAAAGGAAGGGAAGTGGTTATAACCGATGTATTTGCAGCAAATCGTTAATGGACTGACTTTAGGGGCGATATATGCATTGCTGGCGCTTGGTTACAGCATGATTTTCGGAGTGCTGTATTTTATCAATTTTGCCCACGGTGATATTGCCATGGTAGGTGGATATGTCACATGGTTCGTAGCTGCCAGTCTCAAAATGAACTTCGTACTCGCGATCTTTGCGGGGATAATTGTATCCACACTTCTCGGCGTTGCCATTGAGTTCATCGGCTACCGTCCGATCCGGCGTGCTCCGAAACTGTCCGCAGTAATCGTCTCTATGGGTTTCTCGTTTGTGCTGTCTACGAGTGTCCAGCTGATCTGGGGTACAAGATCTCTATCCATGCCGATTTTCACAAATGTAAAAACATTCAATATCGGATCTATCATAATCAACTCAAAACAAATCTGGATTCTTGTGATTGCAACAGTGATAATGGTCCTTCTTACACTGCTTATCAATAAAACCAAACTAGGCATGGCGATGCGGGCGGTCGCTTTGGATCAGTCCACAAGTGCTCTGATGGGGGTCAACGTCAATCGCACGATCTCTGCCACCTTTGCAATAGGGTCTGCGCTTGGAGCAATGTCTGGCATTATGATGGCAGCTTATTACGGAGTAATATACTCCACACTTGGCGGACTTATTGGAACAAAGGGTTTTGCCGCAGTCGTTCTGGGTGGTGCCGGAAGCATTCCAGGCGCAATGCTGGGTGGAATGCTGATTGGAATTATAGAAAGTATAGCAGGAACCGTATTCAATGCCCAGGTAAAAGACGCGGTGGCGTTCGTCGTTCTTATCCTTGTGCTTCTTTTCAAGCCTTCGGGTATACTTGGGAAGGATGTGATGAAGGATTGAAAAAGCTAGCAAGCGTTAAAGGCATTTTTATGCTGGCTCTGCTGCTCGCTTGGATCGTTGTTGCAGCAGTGATTAAAAACTCCTACTTCATCCACATGCTTTTTATGGCAACAACTTATGCTTTGCTGGCATGCGCTCTTAATATCGTTGTTGGCATTACGGGTCTTGCAAATATGTCTCAGGCCGCCTTTTTCGGTATAGGCGCTTATACAGCGGCGCTTCTGGCAACAAAGTTTGGAGCACCGTTTTATATAAATATCATAGCTGCAGCTGTTGTAAGCATGCTATTCGGTTTGGCTGTGGGAGCGCCTACGCTTCGCCTTAAAGGTTTTTATCTATCTCTGGTCACGATTGGCTTTGCCCAGGTGCTGAGAATCATAGAGATAAACTGGGTCAGCCTGACAAACGGCCCTATGGGCATCACAGCGATCCCCGGGGTATCCATAGGACGCTATCTGTTTAGCAAAAAGGCTTATATCTTTTATGGTCTGGTAGTGCTGCTGATAATCCTATATGTGACGAAGCGTTTAATGGCTTCCAAGATCGGTCGTGCGCTTTCAGCAATTAAAAATGATGAAGTCGCAGCCAAATCACTTGGGATAAATATAACTTATTATAAGGTCCTGGCTTTCGCCATGTCATCATTCTTTGCAGGAATGGCCGGTTCGATCTACGCTCAGTACACGACCTTTGTCAGTCCTGACAGTTTCGTACAGAACGACTCGACCACGCTTTTGTGCATGGTGATACTTGGTGGCTCAGGTACGCTTTTCGGCCCGATATTCGGTGCAATTGTGCTGATATTCGTTCCGGAGATCCTTCGTTTTGCAGATATGTACAGGCTGATATTCGTCGGCGTTGTAATGATAGTGGGTATCCTTGCAAAGGAGGGTCAGTGGTTTGCCCATGTTCAGAAGTTTTTCAAGGACCGTCTTACTTCGCTCATTCGGGTGAAGTCCGGAAATCGGGAAGGAGCGGTGTAGTATGGAAGAACTTTTGAAAGTAGAGAACATTTGCGTGTCATTTGGCGGTCTTCAGGCGCTATCAAATGTATCTTTGTCTGTGGATAAAGGAGAGATATATGCTCTTATAGGGCCAAACGGTGCCGGGAAAACAACACTTTTCAACGTCATTTCAGGTTTCCTTGCTCCGACATCCGGAAAGGTATTTTATAACGGCCGTGAAGTTCAGGGGCTTCCGCCTCATAAACTGACACCTATCGGAATAAGCCGTACGTTCCAGAACATCCGGCTGCTGCCCAATGTGACGGTGCTGGACAATGTCCGTCTTGGCCACCATATACGGCTCAAGCAGAATATGGCAGACGCACTGTTTAACTCAAGGCGGTTCAGAGAAGAGGAAGAGAAAAGCATTGAAGATGCTCGGGAGATCCTGCGTTTCGTCGGAATGGAAAAATATGAGAACGAGTTTGCGAGAAATCTTCCTTACGGTCACCAGCGGAAGGTGGAGATCGCAAGGACTATCGCCACAAATGCAGAACTTCTCCTTTTTGATGAGCCTTGCGCAGGAATGAACAGTGCTGAGAAAGTAGGTTTGAGTGAGCTTATCCTAGAGATAAACAAAGAACTCAAGCGTACAGTGTTTCTGATAGAACACGACATGCGCTTTGTCATGAAACTCAGTGAGGAGATAACCGTCCTGAATCAAGGCCAGTGCATTGCCTACGGAACCCCTGAAGAGATCCAGGAGGATCCCGATGTGATTGAAGCGTATCTGGGCGTCGGCAGGAAGGGGGGGCAGGAATAATGGTACTGGAGATAAAAGATCTGCATGTCAGTTACGGAAGTATAGAAGCCCTGCATGGGATCAGTCTCGAGCTCGATGAGAATGAGGTGGTGGCACTTGTAGGCAGCAACGGCGCCGGCAAGACCACCACATTGAAAGCGATCTCAGGTCAGATAAAGGTTTCTTCCGGCGATATCTGCTTCAACGGACGTTCAATAATCCGTGAAAAGCCGCACAAAATCGCTGCAATGGGTATAGTTCAGGTTCCTGAAGGACGTAAGATCTTCTATAAACTCTCCGTGCGCGAAAACCTGATGATGGGAGCTTATTCTCTGAAAGACAAAGAAGAGATCGAAAAAAATCTGAACATGGTTCTTAGCGCCTTTCCCATCCTGAAAGAGCGGTTCAACCAGTCAGGCGGCACTCTCTCCGGCGGAGAACAGCAGATGCTGGCGGTCGGCAGAGCGCTCATGGCAAGCCCTAAGGTCCTATTGCTGGATGAACCCTCATTAGGCCTTGCACCGCTGGTCGTGGAAACGATTGCAGAAAAAATCACTGAAATCTCAAATTTAGGCATCCCTATACTGCTGGTCGAGCAGAACGCCAATCTGGCCCTAGAGCTATCATCGCGTGCATACGTGATCGAGACAGGGAATATTGAGATATCCGGTGTCTCGGATGAACTGCTGGGTAACGAAGATATTCAGAAAGCGTATCTCGGTATTGGCGACTGAAAAAACATGTTAAGGATCCCGGAATATATAACTGCGTTATTTCGTGAAAGGAGCATATATGAATTATATTAATAACATTACTGAAGCCATAGGGAATACACCGCTGCTCAAACTGAACAAAGTCGGCAAAGAGGTAGGAGCAAATGTTTTCGTTAAACTGGAGCATCTGAATCCCAGTGGCAGCTATAAGGACAGAATGGCTCTTGCCATGGTGGAAGCTGCTGAACGCGGAGATACATGGAACGGCAGGAAAGTATCTGAAGGCGGCACAATTGTTGAAGCTTCTGCGGGTAATACAGCTCCGGCAGTAGCTTTGGTATGTGCAGCCAAAGGCTATAAGTCCAAAATATATCTCTATCGTTACCAGATCGAGGGAGGAAAGAACACCCGTGTCCTGATTACTCAGGCTTATGGTCCTGAAGTCTCCATTTCCAGTGAACCGAAGGTTTATCTGACGCCTGAGCAAATTGATTACTTCGCAAAATCCACACCGGATCTACTCGATGTTCTGGCTGCAAAAATGGACTGCGAAATGATCGAGCGCAATAATGAAAACACTGTCTGGGTAGACCAGATATATAATAACTTCAACTATATCGGTCAGAAGAGCCTGGGTAACGAAATCTATGAGCAACTCGATGGTAGGATTGATGCTTTCGGGTGTTCTGTCGGTTCCGGTGCTTCGCTCCTTGGCGCCTGCCTCGCATTTGCGGATCACGGACTCAGGCCAGAGACAGTCTTCGGCGTTGTTCCGCACGGCAGCGAGGTTTATCTGTCTATGGACAAGGATATATCCGATCGCAGTGAGTTTCGTTTTAGTGATAACACCCGCGAACTGGCACAGACCATAGGCCTTGATAAATGGGTGACAGAAAAATCAATAGTTCAGCAGATGATAGAGGCAGGTTACCCGGACACGTTCTATCGTGTGACATCGGAAGAAGCCAGAGCTATGGCAAACCGCCTTTGCCAAGAGGAGGGAATATACTGCGGTATGTCATCAGGTGCAAATGTTGCTGTTGCTTTGAAGATCGCAGCAAAGCTGGGCAAAGGGAAAAATGTTGTTACGACTATTGTTGACCGCAGGGATCGTTATCTTTCTGAAGTTCCTCATGAGAAATATGTTGTCTGATCCTGCGCAACAAAATGGATTTTAAATATTTATATTAACAGAATAAAACCTCCTCTGCGCCTGTATCTTTATAAAGTAGGCGCGGTATACCCCTCTCTGATTTGCGAGTACCGGAGAGGGGTATATTTATATAAACAGGCAGTCTGCCAAAGAGATTGTTTATAAACAGCAAAAAGTACATTTCTTATCAGCACATAGCACAGAAATCCGATAATCCTTCACGACCGGTCATTCTGAATATTCCCGCTCCCTTTCCCTATATGGAACTGCTGCAGTGTTTTCTCGGAGCAGAAAAGCTCACCACCGAGAGGAAAGGCTTTGAAGATGGGACAATGTTCCTTTTCTTTTTCAGAAAAGACTGAAAAAACCTTATCCCGCGTGATAGATTATGCCTACGATATGGTCAACGGCACCTGCGTAGTGCAAAATTTTGGACAGAAACACATGCGAATAATTCCCTATGCTATTCCACTTCTCTCAGATAACAGCACAGCGGAGTGGTCGAAATGACCACTCCGCCGCGCTAAACTGGAGGTTTTATGAGGTGGAAACACAGAATTCTAAGGGGTGAAAATATAGGTTAAGGACAGTTTTCCAGTTTTCTATCTTACCGGACTGTTGCAGGATTATACCCCGAAGAAGATGGAGGCGAACCTCTGTGCATAGTAGCCATCGGCAAGTCCGTTGCCTCCGACAAAGCTCCATGCAAGGAACATGGCGTTGATGAATGCGCCTACCCAGACGGAATTCGTCAGTTTATAGAACTTGCGGCTTATTACAATGGTCGCCGGAACAAACATGAGCATCTGATATGAGCAGATGAAGCTGCTGAACAGTTTGCCGTTGAACGAGGCTTTTGCTGCGAGGATATTGATAAGGCAGCAGATCCAAACACCTAGCGATCCGACAATAACCGTGATAATGATATCTTTCCAGTCGGGGTCATCATTGGGAAGTGCAATATTTGTTGTTGCTCCGAGCAGCAGATACACAGGGATGAAGTAAATGAGGAAGCGGAGGCAGACAAACCAGTGCTCCGTCTTCATCTCCGGGAAGGACATCATCCAGAACCTGTAGTCCTGATTGAACAGGCCGGAAATTATAGCCAGAGTCATGTAGCAGACAAAGATCACTATCAGCGCCATCAGCAGACTCTTGAGAACATTCTTGAAGCCGATTCCGAAGTTCAGATCCTTCAGGTAGTTGTGGCCTTCTTTCTTGCTGATCACAGCCCATGCTATCAGCATAAGTATGGAGCCGATAGCCAGGAAGCCGACAAAGAGCAGAGCTATTCCGCCTGTTCCGGAAGTAGGCCAGAACCATGTTGTCGGGAAGAAGGACATGCCTTTGGCGTTAGCAATATAAATTGATATGAATGTGATAACGATAGTTGCCAGATAGAATATGTATCCGCGTTTCTTGTTGGGAGCAGGGATCTTCGCAGGCTCTGCAACGCAGGGGGCGAAGAACGGGCTCTTGGTCATCAGGCCAACCAGCGGGAATGAGAGGAAAAGCATTGAGAACATTGCGATGCAGTTGAATATGGCACGCCATACCCAGGTATGATTTTCAGCATCGAGAGGCTGAGTTGCAGGATCATAGATGCTGCCGCGGTTGTATTCCAGGGTCTGCTCGAAGAACTTCACAACATCAGCGGTGGTGCGGACGGAGAAGAAGTTCTTTGAGTGAGTTTCCGTATTGAGAATGCACATACGGGCAGTTCGATTTTCCACAGCTTCTTTGAATGCCTGGCTGTCCTTTACAGAAAGGCTGCGGAATTCTCCAAGCTCCTGGCTCGTCTTTGTGGCATCATCGACCGCATACCAAATTCCATGTTTTGCAGGCTGGCCGTTGGTATACCATGCGGCCTTTGTATTCTCTTCAGCGTTGAAAGCCCAGTAACCGGTGTCCCAGTCGCCGGTGATAACGCCGATATCCACCTGGCAGTTGCGCTGGACTTCATGTCCGCCCACGGTCACCGTCTTGAGAGGATTGACGAGGTTTGCGTTGCTGCCCAGCAGGCATATTGATTTCACGCGGGAATTGTAATACTCAGTATCTTCTTCCTTGAGACGATTGAAGTAAGCAAGCTGATCATCGTTGAGATATTTCGCGGCAAGTTCGTCCGCATTCGTATTGATCTCTTCCTCTGTCAGAGTTACTCCGAATACATCAGTGAGCTCATTGACCAGCATATCATTCAGAGTGAGATAGCCGCAGTCAAATATCGCTGCAAGACCGGCACGGCGGGAGCCCATTGAGTGGCCTGTGATACCGATCTTTGTTTTATCAACGTATTTCAGACTGCGCAGGAAATCAACGGCGTCCCAGGCGCCCTGCAGCGGCTTGGCACGGACATCGAAACCGTTTTCACCGAGGCCGGCATCGTCTGATTTCGGCTGCTCGGAAAGGCCCTGGCCGTAAGCGTTGATATTATAAACAACGAAGCCTCTGCGGCAGAGCTCTTCTGCGAAGTGCTTCATAACGCCCTTTACAACACCGCCGCCGTGGATCGTGATAACAGCCGGCAGGCAGTCGCTGTCTGATGTTCCGGCCGGAACATAGAGATCTCCGTCCAGTTCAGCGCCGCGGGCGTCGATCTTAAGATGAGATACTTTAACTTTGCCGCCGTCTGAGGAGACCAGGTTAGCAAAGAAGCTGCTGAGCAAAATGACTATCAGGAACAGGGCGATAAGTCTCTTACAACCGGCAGCTGTTTTAAGCGTAAACTTTTTCTCTTTCATTTTTTCCCATTTCCTTTCATAGTATTTCATGTTTTTGTTTTCCATCTTCCCGTGATCAGCGGTGCAGGATTATAACCATCTCCCTGTTAAAGACTATCGTGTGTATGGATAAATTTATAAGAAGATAAATTAATCCATTTGGATTAATTTTATTATAGGATCAGGGTCGTCAAACTTCAATTATCAGCTTATATAGAAATGGTTTAAAAATTTTGTGTAAATTGAATAAAGGCCGAAAATCCCTTTTATTTATTGGGAAAAATCAAAATCGCC
This sequence comes from Oscillospiraceae bacterium, assembly GCA_024685535.1. Classification (GTDB taxonomy): domain Bacteria; phylum Bacillota; class Clostridia; order Oscillospirales; family Oscillospiraceae; genus Limivicinus. The sequence goes on from JAIKVS010000220.1 coordinate 24,054, forward strand.
CGTCCACGATTCTTAGTGGACAGGCGATCTTTTTCCCAATATTTCAATCGATTTTTATAAGCTCTATCTTCTGGGAGTATTTTGCCGACGGCAGGTCTTCGTTCAGCTGATCAAAAGCTTCTGTAAAGGCCTCTATATCCTCGTCGCTGAACCGGTCGAGGGCTTTGAAAAAGTTGTCCCAGATCTGACCTCTCAAACCAGTCGTACGGTCCTTATAGAATTGTAAAGCAAGCTCCGTCGGCCTGAGGACGATGTTCTTCTTATTGCCCTTAACGCGGTATTTCTCCGCAAGGCCAACCTTCTGCAGGTGGCTCACCATTCTGAAGAATGAGCTCTGCGGGATACCTATCATCCGGGAGAGCTCGATCATGCTGTAATACTCATTCCGTTGCTCAACTATCAGCTCGGTAATCAGCCATTCCTGGTTGGTGATGACGATTTCGTCATTCAGGCTGATTTTTTCGTTCAGGCCGCTGCTCACTATATTGCTGTGCTTTATTATGGCTTTCAGCAGCGGGATATATCTGTTCTCTTTCTTTCTGCTCATCGCTTACCTCTCAGATAAAGCCTTTATAAGCTTATAATACACCGGTTTTTCTCTCCAGGCAATCAGAATGCGGCTGTTCCGGACAGCGCTTGACAACAATTAAAGCATATTTATAATTAAATTATACCCTTCCTGCCGTGTTTTATTTCGTATAAAGTTACATAGAAACTGAAAAAGGAGAGAGCTATGGATAAGAACAGCCTGAAGGACGAAGTTATCGCCAAAGTCGCCGGCGGCGACAGTGCTTCCGGCGGCGGAGCAGTTCCGAAACCGGGAGATGATTCCATAAAACTGCCGGCAAGGAAGTGCCCGGGCTGCGGCGGCTCAGACTTTTCGCTCGTCTTCGGCACCGATATGCCGAAGATCAGATGCAACGCATGCGGTAAAACATTTGATTACTGACAGATCCGGCCGGATGCCTATGAAGAAGCTTGTTTCTTTCCTGCTGATCCTTGCGATTTGCCCGGCTCTCTTTGCGTGCGGAGGAAGCCCCGCGCCGGCGGCTTTGCCAACTCCGGAGTCCAGGGATCCGCAGGAGGTTTTACCGGCCGCTTCGCCCGCGGTATCCTCACCGGATATATCCCTTCCGGAGGAGGGAAACGCTAATCTTACCGCTCAGAAGCTCCTGTCCGACCCGGAAAGGTACGCGGGAAAAAAGGTGACGGTGGAAGGCTTTGTTTCATCAAAGGTGAACATGGTCTCGCAGGACGGCCGCTCCTGGAGCTATTACCAGATCAGCGTTGTGGACGAGAGAAAATATGTTGAAGGCAATGTGCTGAAGATACAGACCGGCGTCACGCCCACCTATTACCAGTCGAAATGGCTGAAAGAGGAAGAGAGTATAGTAAAGAGCGATTACGGGCTGGTGTTTACGGTTTCCGCCGCGGACTACGAGCTCGTCAGCCCCGGATACAGAATAGTTCTGAGCGGATACGCCTGGACCGAAGGCGACAGGCCGGTGCTCGAAGACACTTACGGGAATTATCACGCGAGCCATTACCTGAGCAGCGGGAAGATCCTTGAGATCCTGAGCATGAAATAGTCCTCCTCCCACGCAGCTTTTCATTATATCTGAAAATAAAAAAAGAGCACTGCTGAAGGGGGCACTTCACAAGGAAGCGCCCCCTTCACGCTTTGGTTTGCAGCTTGTATTTCTCACTATACTCTCTACAGGTATGAGAGCGCTTCAACTGCGCCTTTGCTCCAGTTCCCGGTT
>JAIKVS010000234.1 GCA_024685535.1 Oscillospiraceae bacterium
GAGAGACCGGCAAAATCGACATATAGCAGAGCTATGCTCCTGCAGTAAGCTTATTCTGTGTCTTGCCGGATCCCGGCAGGGCAGTTTTGGTTTCAGGAGGTACTGATGAAGATGAAAGCCATACTTATGGATGAGGCGGCTATGAACCGCGCGCTGATGCGCATAGCCCATGAGATCGTTGAAAAGAACAAAGGCGCGGACAACATCCGGCTCATCGGGATCCTCCGCAGAGGAGGCTCGCTCGCGGGGCATCTTCAGCGGAATATTGAAAGCATTGAGGATGTTTCAGTACCTGTCGGAAGCATTGATACCCGCTTTTACAGAGATGCTCTGACGCACCTGTCCGAGAACCCCGAGATAAAGCGTGCAGAGCTTCCATTCGATGTAACGGGCAAAGATATAATACTGGTGGACGATGTGCTCTATACGGGCCGAACTGCAAGAGCCGCCATAGACGCCGTGTTCACCTGCGGCAGGCCTAAAAGCGTCCAGTTTGCCGTGCTTGTTGACAGAGGCCACCGGGAACTCCCCATAAGGGCAGACTTCGTAGGAAAAAATGTTCCTACATCCCACAGCGAGATGATAGAAGTGATGCTTCCCGAATATGACGGGGAGACTGCTGTTTATCTGGTGGATCTGAGCGAATGACAGCCGCTCATTCCATATATATTTTCATTTAAGATTATTTGGAAAGGTAACAATGAAAATGGCAAATGAAAAGAAAAGCATGACCGATGAACCGATTTATGACGCCAGAACACTCGGAACCCCGAGAATGCTCGTTCTGGGCGTACAGCACCTCTTCGCGATGTTCGGTGCAACAGTCCTTGTCCCGATCCTCACCGGCCTGAGCGTTTCCGCAACACTGCTGTTCGCCGGTCTCGCCACCCTGTTCATGCACCTGATAACCAAGAGAAAGGTCCCCGTGTTCCTCGGATCCTCCTTCGCCTTCCTCGGCGGATACTTTGCGGTCGTCGCCTCCGGCGCCGAGCTCGGTCTCTCGCAGAGCGAATCCCTGCCGTACGCCTGCGTTGGCGTAGCCTGTGCGGGTCTGCTCTACCTCGTCCTTTCTCTGATCTGCAAAGCCTTCGGGTCGAAGAACGTTATGCGCTTTTTCCCGCCGGTCGTCACAGGCCCGATCATCATCGCAATAGGCCTGATCCTTGCCCCTTCCGCCATCAATAACTGCTCCTCCAACTGGTGGATCGCTCTGCTGGCCATCGTCGTAGTCATCGTCTGCAACATATGGGGCAAAGGCATGATCAAGATCGTTCCGATCCTGATGGGCGTTCTCGTTTCCTACCTCGTCGCGGCAATTGCCGGTCAGGTTGACTTTAGCGGTGTGAAGGAAGCCGCCTGGATAGGCCTTCCCTTCCAGATGAAAGATACCGTTTTCAGCCTCTTTGGTGCTGAAAACTACAACCCCGGCCTCCTCGTTTCCTCGATCATAATGATTGTCCCGATCGCTTTTGCCACTATGATGGAGCACGTCGGTGACATATCCGCCATCGGCGGCACGATTGAGAAGAACCTGATCGAGGATCCCGGCCTGCACCGCACCCTCATAGGCGACGGCGTCGGCACCACCATTGCAGCACTCTTCGGTGCCCCGGCCAACACCACCTACGGCGAGAACACCGGTGTCCTGGTGCTGACCAAGGTCTACGACCCGAAGGTCGTACGCATTGCCGCTTACTTCGCTGTTGTTCTCTCCTTCTGCCCGAAATTTGCTGCCCTGATAGCCGCCATGCCCACTGCCACTATCGGCGGTGTGTCCATCATCCTCTACGGTATGATCTCTGCAGTCGGTGTACGTAACATGGTAGAGAACCATACTGACTTCCAGAAGTCCAGAAACGTCATCGTAGCAGCCGTCATCCTCGGCCTCGCGCTTGGCATCAATTTCTCCGGTCTCCTCGGTGCGAACATCACAACCGCTGGCAACAACGCGACCGGTGCCATTACCTTCATGATCGGCAACATGAAGATCGCTCTTTCAGGTCTCGCTGTAGCCTCCATTGTCGGCATAATCCTCAATGCTGTCCTCCCCGGTAAGCGTGATGAATACATGCCTAACGAAGAAAACTCAGGTTCTCTCGGCAAGTTCTGATAATTTCATATTATTCAAAAATAAAAACTGCAGGGTCCGTACCCTGCGGTTTTTCATATAGTATTTTCAAAATATCAAAAACGTCCGCGGATCTCTCCGCGGACGTCTCCCGCTTATACCGTGTCGGCCGCATTATAACCTGCACAGAAAGGCAGGTGGGTCGCCTAAGTTCTGTTTCACTGCTTCCAACGTCCGGCGGAGCCGGGAGGCCTGCAATCCGCAGACTCAATTCGGCATCCCTTATAAGAGATGTGGGTTTAACGGGCCGAAGTCCCGATTCGGGTACACGCGTACAGCAGCAGGAATAGTTTTACTGTTTAGGATCGTCGTCTTCATCCTCATACAGGATGGCCATGAATCTTTCGTATATCTCTTCCTCTTTCCTGTCGTCATCGATGGAGTCAAAGACTTCAAAACCCTCCTCATCGAAATCGCTTTTCAGAATTACTATGCCGTAATCAGGGTCATCCTCATCCATATCCGCAGGCAGGAAAGCCTTGAAGGTCTCTCCGTTATATTCCATTTCGGCGAGCAGCTCAAGTTCGTAGCTCTCTCCGTTTTCATCCTCAAGTACGATGAATGTGCCGCCGGTATCTTCATCCATTCTTTAATCACTCCTTTCTTTTTCCGGTTTTATTTTACCTTAAGGCCTATGATAAATCAACATCTTTCCGCCTTTGTCCATGGCAGAAGCAAAATTAACAAAATGTCTATCGCATTACGTACCTTTATGCTATAATTTTTATTTAGTTATCCTTCCAAGGAGGCTTTTCGTCTTTGAAAAACCGGAAGTTTTCACTGCGCGGTCTCTTCAGCACTTCGGCACGTGTCGCAGACAGAACTGTTGATGTTACTGTAGGAACGCTCACAGTTATCATAAAACTCATATTCTCCGTCCTGCTGGTGCTGCTTATCACCGGTCTGCTTTTTTCGCTTATATTCGCCTATTATGTGAAATCCTGCCTTACCCCTAACCTTGGAATAAGCCTTGAAGAATACAGACTGAGCGAATCGAGCACCATATGGTATAAGACATCGTCCGGAAAGTGGCAGGTCCTCGAAACACTCTCCGGCAAGCAGAACAGAATATGGGTCGATCTTGATCAGATCCCCGACTATATGTCAAAGGCTGTTATCGCCATAGAAGACAAGCGCTTTTATGACCATAAGGGCGTTGACTGGTTCCGCACCGGGACGGCGTTTTTTAAGATGTTCGCCACCATGCAGGATACATACGGCGGCTCCACGATAACCCAGCAGCTCATAAAGAATCTTACCGGCAACGACGAAGTGACGGTCCAGCGCAAGCTCAGCGAGATATTCAGTGCCATGGAGCTTGAGAAAAAGTATCAGAAGGATGAGATCCTCGAATGGTATCTGAACGCAGTCTATTTCGGTGAGGGATGTTGGGGCGTCCAGACTGCCGCACGGACATATTTTGGAAAGGACGTAAAGGACCTTTCCCTTGCTGAATGCGCTGCAATAGCAGGCATCACCAATCAGCCAACCAGGTTCGATCCGTTCTACAACGAGGAAAACAACAAGGAACGGCAGGAGACTATACTGCGGGAAATGTACGAACAG
>JAIKVS010000226.1 GCA_024685535.1 Oscillospiraceae bacterium
AGCTGATGAAGCTCTTTCAAAAATGCTCAGGCAGGATGGCTTTGAAACGGAAGCCTGGGGGAAGATGTATAAGGCCTGCATCTTTGAAGATATCCGTTTTCCTGAAGGAATGCTGAATGAAGATCTGGCTGTGATATACAAGTGCTTTCTTAAAGCGGAGAAAGTGGCGTTTTGCAAAGACAGAATGCACTATTACCGTCAGCGGCCGGACAGTATCATGGGAACTAAGACTGATATAAAGCGTTATAGGGATTCCTATGATATAATAGAAAAATTGGTCAATGATCTGGCTGAAAAACGACCGGAGTTGGAAAAAGCAGTTAACAGCAGGGCTATGAGCGTTTATTCCCAGTCTTATGCCGGCGCAGTACTTTGCAGGGATGAAGAGCTCGCGGATAATTGCTGGGATAAGATCAGATGTTACAGATCAAGAGTGCTGTTTGACGGCCTGGCGCGTCCGAAAGCGCGTGCAGCTGCTCTGCTCTCGTTTTTCGGCAGAAAGCAGTTTATCAGGGCTTATGACAGATTTGTCAGATGAATAATAAAGGAAAGACAGGGTTCTTCCATGGCTGAGAAAAAGAAAAAGGGTTTTGTATTCTATCTTATATCTGCGATAGTGATAATTGCGGTCATATGTGCCGGGGCTTTTTTTGTTAAAAGTCTTTACGTGAATATATACGGGCGGTATATGTTCCGAACGGAGAAAGTTCTTGATTTGAAAGATAGAGGCATAGAGGATATATCGCCGGTATTTCAGCTCGATTCTCTGGAATATATCGATCTTGAGGGCAATGATATATCAGCTGAACAATATGATTCTCTCAGGGAAGCCTATCCCGGTTGCAATATCTTATGGGATATCCCGCTTTCATACGGAACGTTCAGCAATCAGACTGAGGCACTGTCTCCGGCTTCGGTGACGGACGCTGATATTGCTTTGCTGCCGTATTTTGAGAGACTTTCATATATAAACCTCAGCAATGCAGGGATCAACGACAGCGTTTATGAAACCGTGAAGGCAACAGTACCGGGTTGCACAGTAGTTTGGGAGACTGAGGTATTCGGAGAGAAGTATCCGCTGGACATAAAAGAGATCTCGCTCTCGGGCAAAGGCCTTACCACAGAGGCTCTTGAAAATGTTATAGGAACATTTGAGCTTCTTCAGGCTGTTAAGATCACTGACTGCGAATTCAGCGTGCCGGAACAGATATCTGTCTTAAATTCCCATCCGGAAATCAGTTTTGACTGGGATGTTGATCTTCTTGGGAAAAAGTATCACTTTGATGTTAAAGAGCTTTCATTCCGCGGACTGTCATCAGCTGAGGTGGATGAACTGAAGCAGGCCGGGGGAGTACTGAAAAACGTTGAGAAGATAGACTTCGGCAGCGAAGTATGGAACGTTGAGGATATTGCAAGTCTCAGTGAGAGCTTTAACGGTGCTCACGTTATATGCAGTTTCTACCTGATAAACAGAAATGTATCTACAACAGAGACGGAACTGGATTATTCAAATGTAAAGAATATAGATATTACCGTTTTTGATAAGGCGACTTATGTTATGAAGGACCTTAAGAAAGTGGTTATGTGCGACTGCGGCATAGATGATGAGACCATGGACGCGCTCAATCATAAGTATGACGGGGTCCGCTTTATCTGGACGGTATACGTTACCAGATATTATCCTCTGAGGACCGACAGAACATATTTCTGCGGATCGGACAGGCCAAGCGCGGGTTATGTTGCCGTCAGCCTTAATGATGAGGAGATAGTGCCGCTTAAATATTGCATCGACATGGTGGCAATGGACTTAGGCCATATGCATTTTACCAATATCGATTTTGTGAAAGATATGAAGCAGCTCAAATACCTTGTCATTTCATGCGGGAATGTCCATGATATTTCCATGATAAGCGAATGCGAGAGCCTTTACTATTTTGAACTGTTTTATAACGGAATTGATAGCATAGAACCGATCCTTGCCTGCAAGAATCTGAGATATCTCAATATAGGCGCAACTTGGGGCTATGATAAATCACCGGTATTTGAAATGGATTTTCTGGATTATCTCTGGTATTCTCACAACCGTTTCTCTGATGAAGAACTAGATAGGTTACAGAAAGCTCTGCCAAATACTACCTGTTATCTTGCTAACGAACATGCCGATACTGTTGGCGGTGGTTGGAGAAACCTGGACGGTTATCATGAATTGAGAGATCTTCTGCATATGTTCTATTGACTTGTATGATTAGATTATCTGTAATAATAGTTACATATAACTGTTTTGATCTGCTGAAAAAGTGCCTTGAGTCTGTATTCAGGTATAATGATATTGGGGAAGAACTGGAAGTTATCGTTGTTGATAACGGAGATGACGGCAGCTATGAACGGATCAAGGGGATAAAAGGCCTTGAGAATGTTATAGCTATCAGGCACGAAAACACGGGTTATGGAGCAGGGAATAATGCCGGAGCTGAGATTTCAAACGGCGAAGTTCTACTTTTCCTTAATCCGGATACCGAACTTATAGAGCCGGTTTTCAGCTTTTCTCTTGATAAGTTTGATCATGATCCCAAACTCGGATGCTTTGGAGTGCAGCTTGTGGATAAAAATATGCAGCATGCTCCTTCCGGAGGATTCAGGCTGCACATGGGATTCCTGAAGGTTCAGAGCTATAGGATATTAAACATGCTTGGTATATTTCTGCCCAAAAGCATGTTCACAAGCGGTGCGGATCTCTTTGTAAAGCGGGATGCTTTTTATGAAAGCGGCGCTTTTGATGAAAATATTTTCATGTACTGCGAAGAAGCAGACC
>JAIKVS010000056.1 GCA_024685535.1 Oscillospiraceae bacterium
TGATGCTTCAGCACCAGTTGTTTTTTTTGCTCTAACGATTTAGGCGCCTGCTCATCCAGCAGCATTGCTATCAGCGGCCAGAAGCGGTTTTGCGGATGCCCGTAAAAGAACATCTGCTCCCTCGACTTTACCGATGGGAGACTCCCCAGAATCAGGATCTCGCTATTTTCATCAAAAAGCGGAGGAAATGGATGCACTATATGCTCATATTCCATACTTATCCCTCTCAGAGATCGATCTTTTCAAAATTCCTCTCGGATCTCTTCATCGAAAGAACTGTGAGAAGGACAAAAGCCGCTGCTCCAGCCAGCAGGAACGCAAGCTGCAGGCCGATGTGGTCAAAGCCGAAGGCGTTCACTGCCTCAAGCCCCGGAACATGATGCAGAGCTTCCGCAATGAATATGATGACAAATGCAACTATTGTATGGAGAACGAACGGCTTTCCGAAATAGAATGCTGTCTTATAAAAGCCCCCCACGAAGACGCTGTTGAAACAGCCGAATATCAGCAGGGCAAATCCGAGATAAACGAGATTCGCATTCATAAGAGCGTTCGCCCTGTAAACGGCCGATCCGGCCAGTGCCGTCATCCGGAGAAGCGTAAGAACTGCCATTATCGCAAAGCTGCACATCTCAATGAAGACCACGAAAGCATATCTGCCGCGGACAACGTCACTCTTACGGACAGGCAGGAGCGCGGAATATACCGTATCATTATTCTCCCTCATGCTCTGGAAAGTCTGAAACAGGCCCAGCGTTGTAAAAAACGCTCCGCAGAGGATAGGATAACCGGGGATAAGCGTCATAAATCCGAATACTATAAACAGATAGCTCAGGATCGAAGCGCTGAGCTTCATCTCCTTCTTAAGCATATTACTCATTACGCGCCTCTCTTTCCGACCGGAGCATGATCTCTTCAAGTGTCTCTCCCGGCTGACCCATCGTCTCGATAAACCGCTCCCTCGTTTCCGAAGCAATGATCTTTCCGTTCCTGATATACAGGATGTCATCCGCGCATTTTTCCAGATCGGAGGTTATATGCGTTGAATATAGTATCGCAACGCCGTGATCGCGGAGCTGAAGGAAAACATCCAGAAGCTCATCTCTGGAGAAGGGATCGAGCCCGCTAGTGGGCTCATCCAGGATCAGCACCTCTGCCCCGTGGGACATGGCCAGCAGCAGATTGCACTTTACCTTCATACCCTCGGAGAGCTCCAGAGGAGTTTTTTCCAGATCAAGCTTGAAAAGCTCTGCATATCTGCGCGCCGCTTCATCGTTCCAGTTGGGATAAAAGAGCTTTGTTACGGCGATAAGATCCTTGAGCTTTTTTCTCGGATAATAATTCAGCGAACCCGTGGAATACCCTATCCTTGTCTTTATTTCGGCTTCGTTCCCGTTAAGCGGCATGCCGAAATAGGAAACTTCGCCTGCATCGGGATGGACAAGATTGAGTATTGATTTTATCGTTGTTGTCTTTCCGGCGCCGTTTCTGCCGATAAAACCTGTTATCCTCCCCTTTTCGAGGGAAAAGTCCACGTTATCCAGCGTAAACTCCGGATATTTCTTGCACAGGCCTTTAACTTCAACTATGCTCATTCGTTATCTCCTCCGAGATCATCTCCGAATACTCTTTCATGCATTTTAGTGAATTGATCCTTCGGCGGAATTGCGATACCCCTCTTTTCATCGCCAAGCAGAAGAAGAGTATCTCCAGGCTCTATGCCGAAAATCTCCCTCGCCTGCTTAGGAATCACTATCTGGCCCTTTTCACCGACCGTTGCAGTCCAGGCATATTTGCCTTTTGGTTTTGGCAGCTTCATATCGTTTACCTCTTTTGTTATAAATAGTATGATTTGTATAACTTTGTATAACAAAGTATACTTTTTAGAACTTTGTTTGTCAATAGGCAATGGCACAAAAAAGAAGCGACCCCATATGGAGAGGAATCGCTTCACTTGACCATCTCAAATACTTTTACAGTTTTTCCGTCAGGAATACAAATTTGAACAAATGCGGCGCAAACGCCGTGATACCAATGCTTTGCTCATTTGTCACCCCTGCCAAATGTGGAAGATATAGTAATATCAATGCTTTGAGGGTTCATTTGTTCACTTCGGGATCTCTGACGGTCTTTTGCCGTCAGAAACTTGCAGATGGTAGAGAGAGGGTTGAAATCCAGTTATATCAATGGCTCTGCTCTCTATGCCACATGGTCGAGAGAAGAGCTCTCTCTGCCATTCATGTTCCTCTCTCTACCACGTGGTAGAAAGAATATACACAAGTAATATCAATACTTTTATCGTTCTCTCTACCATTTGAGACTCTCTGACGGTCTTCTGCCGTCAGAAACACAGATTTGGGTGAGTGAGACGCAAACGCTGTGATGCCAACGCTTTGCTCACTCGGCCACATGGCCGAGTGAGCATTCTCTCTTTCCCTGCTTTTTTTCACTCGGCCACCCTGGCCGAGTGAAAAAGCCTAGTAATACCAATGCTTTCAGCTTCACTCGCTCATTTTCAGATCTCTGACGGGCAATTATCTTTGGGATAGGCTGCTGTTTTATTAATTCACTCAAATTGACAGTCTTCTATAAGAAAAACCCAAGTCTGCTTCTCACAAAGAAGTAAACCTGGGTTTATTGTTCTTTAATGTGATCTTACTTCGTCAGGCAGGCTATCATGTCGCCGAAAATGGGATCGCGGCTACAATAATTGACTACGCGGATCTTATGTCTTTCATCGTACTTTGGTCCCCAGCTCATATCATCCTCATATACCGGTGAATCCTCGAGCTTTGACAACGTCCAGCTCGGATTCTTCAGGAATGCGATTGTTGAGATATCCCAAATGATGCGTGACGGTGCAACTTGATTTGTTTTAAACTGGAAAAGATATGAATCTTCCCTATCTTCCTGTCCGGCCAGATATGTATGCCTCATCATCGCTGCCATATAGTTTGCAGCGCTAGCGTCATCACTTAATGCTTCCAAAACGATTTCTGCCAGATAATTCGCAATATCTGATTTGCCGATCAACAGCTGCTCCACCTCCGGCTTTGAGAGAGTGAGCATTGACGCCACGTTCATGCACGGAATTAGGACGAGCGGTACGCCGGAATCGAACAGGATCTGCGTTGCTTTGACGTCCTGCATCGCATTGAATTCTATACCATGCCTAAAATAGGGCGGCTGGGCACCAAGCCAGATTACAACGATCTTTTTTACAAGTTCCGGCTCCATCAGCAACGCAGATGCAATATTGGTAGGAGCCCCTATTGTTGCAACATATATCGTTTCATCACTGGACATGGCGCGTTTGACTAAATCATTTGCTGCTTCACTTTCTATCAGGCCTCCGATATCACTGATATATTCCTTTGAACCCCGGAAAACACGGCCTTCTGTGCTCTCTCCTAAAAGCTCAAAAAGTTTAAGAAGTTCCTGATAGCTGGCCTCCATGCCATCGCCTGGAGTTGTCGTAAGGGTAATCCCGCCGGCAGACTCGAGTGATGCACCAGGCGGCATCAGCTTTGTAAAACAGCCGTGAGAAAACGGTGCTGCATACACAGCGTCTACGATGAACCGATCAGGCGACTTCAACGCCCAGGAAACAGCGAACTGATCATCGACTTCATTCTTGGCATCCGTATCAATAACAAGATGAATCTTTCCCGCTGGGATATCCAGTTTTTGTTTTCTTTCTTCATCGCTAAGCTTAGGGAAATTATACTCCATATTTAATCCTCCTATTCATCCATCAACGATCTGCTCCGCATGGGACTTAGCCGCTTTCATAAGATTGCGTCTGGCTCTAATCTTGTTGCTGTTTTCCGAAATGAACATTAAAACCAGAAGGAAAAGGCCGACAACTACATTCTGGAATGTATCCGGCATTCCAACTGCAATCAATCCGAAAAAGATGGTATTCAGCGTAAACTGACCGATAAAAATACCGATAGTCTGGTTGCAGAAGGACTGCATAACCATAGCCAGCAGGATGCCCATCATCGGTTTAAAAACAGACGACACACTTGCAAGATTCGATTGGAATCCAATCGCACCGGACTGGCTAAGTGTCAGCAATGCACCTACACCTGCGAAAAAGCCACCGTAAAAGAAAGTCTTGAATTTTACCGCATCAACATTGATCCCCGCATTTTTTGCCACGACTTCGTTGCTTGCCACCGCTCGGAAATGGAAACTGAATTTTGTCCTGTCCAGGAAAATATAGAACACAACTGCACAGACAATTAGGACAATAAAGATATACGGTGATTTGCTGAGAAAACCGTATTTGGAATCCAGGCGGATAAAGCCGAAGCTTCCGGCAATGATTTTCCCCAGCATCTCATAGATCATCGTAAGACCAATCGTAAGGACCAGTGCCGGGATGCGCAGCAATCTGTACAGGCCTCCTGTCAAAGCTGCCAGAAGGTATGCAGAAGCCATGGCTGCTATGAACATCCCTACGAACCCGAAACGCGCGGCCGCTATACCGCCGACTACTCCGCTGATTATGATGCGTGATCCAATGGTGAAATCGAACACGCCGCTCATGATATTGTATCCAATTGCATATGCATAAATCGTAGGTACGATCGACTGGACGATGATCGTATACAGCATATCAAAATTACTGAATCTCTTGAAACTGATTACCAGAAAAACTAAATACACACCTACAGGCAGTATCAGCGTCTTCAAGATCCTAACAGGTAATTTGCTCATGACGGCGTGTCCTTTCGTGTCTTATTATTTGCTGCGCCTTGCAACTATATCTTCCACAGAGTATTTGGCAACCATATCCTCCAGATAAGTTTTGTTCACTGCCGGATTGTAGAAACCGAGAAACTCTGCTCTAATCTCTTCCGAATTATACATCGGAGTATCTCCATATATATACTGTGTGACATCCTTTGCTTCTTGAGCTGTTGTAAGCGGAATGTAAGGAGTAACAACTATTGCCGGGCCATCGGAGACAGGTGTTCCTATTACCTTGTTAATTAATATTATTGTAGACATAAAAGGATCATACGGCATCTGCACACCATAGCAGATATTGAATGTTCCATTCTCAAAGTATTCTTCCATAGTCGGTTCAAAGTCTATCCTACCGACCTTGACCTGCCCGGCTTTTCCGTTGTCCTCAAGAGCCTTTTCAATGATTGCAAGGGCACCTCCGCAATACGTTCCGAGAACAACGATACCGTCAAGTTCCGGATATGCAGCCAGATAGCTTTCTATAGTCTTTGTCATATCAGTAGGATCAAGAATTCCATAAGTTGTTCCAACTATGTTGATCCCTGCTTCAGCCGCTCCTTTGGCGGCACCGGCATCGCGAAGATCGGAAGATGTATCGCCTTTTGTGATATTGATGCAGGCAACATTCGTTACACCAATCTCGCCCATCTTCTTCATGATGTTCTCTCCGCAGAGCTCGTCATCTTCATAGCAGCCGCCTGCATAATATTCGGATTTCATAATCTGTTCGCGGATCGAATCATCTGTGATCCTTCTGAGCATAGAGCCCCAGTATACGCCCGCCTCTGAGCACATGGCGTCGACTGTCGGCAGCATTGTTTCCGCCAAAGGCATGAAAACAATTGCATCCACGCCTCTGCTTATCAGTTCACTGATGTTGTTGATCTGTCCATCAGGAGTCATTTCCATATCCGTTATGACTACTTCCCCACCGGCAGCCTCCACCGCAGCCTTAATATTCAGGCCTATTGAATTTGTTGTAGGATCAGTCGAATTCGTTATCCATGGCATGCCAAGAACAAAGTGATCGGGAGTCTCTGCTTTCTGTGTATCTGCAGGGACCGCCTGCTGAGATGTTGTGTCTGTCTGTGCAGGAGCCTGTGATGCTGGAGCGGCTGATTCCCCGCCGCAGGCAGCAAGACCCGCAACCATGAACACACACAGCACAATGCTGAGGATTTTTCTGAACTTTTTCATTTTTTTGAATCCGTCCTTTCGTTTTTTGTTTTTTATTTTATTGCCGCGACAACTTTCCTGTCGAAAGTGATCGCAACTATAATTATAAGTAAAGCGCCTCTGACAATCTGCTGCGCTGTGCCTGTGATACCGCAGAGCGACATGCCGCTCTTCAGCACTGCCATCGTTACAGAGCCGAGGATCGCTGACCGGTATTTTACCGACCAGCCGCCTGTGAGCGGCATTCCTCCGAACAGAACCGCCAGAAGAATATCAAATTCAAAGCCGCTGCCTGTACTGGTAGTTGCAGTACAGGATCTCGCCAGAGAAAACGCCCCAACAATCCCGCACATGAGACCAATCATCAGGTACGGCATGAACCGGATAAACTCTACATGTACTCCTGATTGCCGAGCTGCTTCAGCAGATGCTCCTACTGCTCTCGATTGTTTTCCGATGACACAATGCTCAAAAAGGAAATAGAAAATGATCACAGCAGCAATAAGGGTAGTGATCTTTATCCAGTTCTGGTCAAACACGCGTATGGAGATGTCCACTCCGACTGAGCCGTCCAGAAGATATGTTGTAAGTCCCTTAAGAACGTAAGATGTGGCAAGGGTCGCGATAAAGGAGGCCATTTTCATCTTTGCTATCATGAAACCATTTAACGAACCGGCTACAAGGCCAGTCAATATACAAACCGGCACTACTAATGCTACACTCGTTTTGCCCGCAAGTGCTCCAAGCGCTGCCGAAATACCCACTATGGCACCGGTAGAAAGGTCCAATTCCGAAATGGCTATAATAAAAGTGAAAGCCGAAGCGCTGAGACCAATGAGAAAGAAATTGTTGAAGATGTTCATCAGATTTCTTTTCTGCAGAAGCCGGCCTTTCGTCATGATCTCAAAGAGAATGAGAACGAGTACAAGCCCGATATAAACAAAGTTTCTTATCAGGAATTCTTTTGTCTCTTCCCTTTTGACATTTACACGTGCTGCTTTTTCATTCATGGTATTATCCTCAGATCATCTTATGGATGAGTTTCTCTTCCGTTATCCCCTCTGAACGCAGGAATGTTCCTGTCACTTCACCATTTTTCAGCAGGATTATCCGGTCACTCATACCTATCAGTTCCGGAAGCTCCTCTGATATAAGGATCATCGATATGCCCTGTTCCTTCAAATCTTCGATAAGCTGATAGATATTCGCTTTTGTTCCAACGTCAATACCTCTTGTGGGACAGTCCAAAATCAGAATAGTGGACTTTTTTCCAAGCCATTTCGCGAGAACGACTTTCTGCTTATTTCCGCCGCTCAACGTTGTGCAGAACACATCTATAGAAGGCGCTTTAACATCCATCTTCTCTGACCATGTTTTAGCCAGTTCTTTCTGCTTTCTCAGGGATACCGGCCCAACCGGGGTAAGGTCCTTCAATGAAGGGAGAGTGATATTATCTTTTATGCTGCAGATCGGCATAAGTGATTCCTGATCTCTGTTCTTGGAAAGATAAGCAATCCTGTTCTTCACCGCCCAGCGGGTATCTTTCACGATGTCTTTCCCATCTTTAAGGACCTGTCCGTTCTCCGGTTTAATACTGCCGAACATCACCTTTCCGAGTTCGTGCATCCCGCAGTCACTCAAACCGCCTATTCCGAGGATCTCTCCCCTATGGAGCTGGACACTCACATTCTTAAGCAGTCCCGCAGAAACATTTCTTGCTTCCAGAACGACCTCATCACTTATCCCTTTTTCGCCGGAATCGCTCCGGTAGTAATTCCCGCTGAGTTCACGGCCTATCATGAGACTTCTTATTCTGTCCGGATCGAATTCGTTTTTTTTGAGATTTGCCGTGAGTGTTCCGTCGCGGAGGATCGTGAGGGAATCGCACTTATCCATGATCTCGTCAATATCGTGTGAAATGAACAGGACCGAACCTCCTGCTGCCTTCTGTCTTTCCATCAGTGCATATAGTATTTCTCTTCCGGAAATACTAAGTGCGGTAGTAGTCTCATCGATTATCCAGAGCTTAGGTTTTGCATACATAGACCGTGCAAGCTCAATGAGCTTCCGATCCTCGAATGAAAGCGTATCTATCAGTGTCTGCGGAGCAATCCCCGTCACGCCGATTGCTTCAAGCGCGTTTTTTGTTTCTTCATTCATTTTCCGGATATCCATGAAGCCATGCTTTGCAAACTGCGCTTCTTTTCCGAAGAAGACATTCGCCGCAACTGTGATGCCCGCAATCGTACCCTGCTCCTGCACAACCATGCTTATCCCCTTGTCCATGGCATCTACCGTTCCATGTGGAATGTATGGTTCATCTTCCAGGAACATAGCTCCTTCGCTCGCTTTCAGTGTTCCTGAGGCAATTGCAGAGAAAGTGGACTTGCCGGATCCATTCTCCCCTATCAATCCTCGTATTTCTCCCGGGTATATCTCAATCTCGAAATCCTTCAGAGCCTGTACGACTCCAAAATTTTTATAGATATGTTCTGCTCTGAATAAAGCTTTTGGCGACATTTTCCGCTCCTTAACCGCACATTCTGCAATAATCATCTAATGCGGCTTCTCTCTCTATTTTTTCCACTTCACTTAGATATGGTATTGATGACGAAGCGCCGCATCTTGAAACAGCTAATCCGCCGGCAATCGAAGCCATCTTTTGTGCCGTTTTGAAATCATTCCTTTTTATTATTTCCGAAAGGAAATAGCCTGTGTATGTATCGCCGGCAGCTGTTGTGTCGACTGCATTTGTCTCATAGATACCGGATTTTAGAACATTTCCGTCTTTTCCGATAAATACTGAACCGGCGCAGCCGAGCGTAAGAACGATATTGGCATCAGGAAACTGCTTGTGGATGGCGTCTGCCATCTGCCCGGGATCATCATTTCCGGTGAGCAGGGCCCCTTCCACCTCGTTAACCAGCAGATAGTCGACCTTTGAAAGATCATATGTCTTTATCTTTTCATTGAAAGGAGAAGGATTGAGTGCAACGACCATGCCGGCTTTCTTTGCTCTGTCAATGATGTAGTCAACGCTTGATATCTCATTTTGAAGGACTATCAGATCACCCATTGAAAATGCTGAGAGGATCCGGTCAGCATCTTCATGGGTGATCTCTCCGTTAGCTCCAGCAAGAATGATTATGCTGTTCTGACCATCCGGCGTCACCTGGATCACTGCATGTCCGCTGGGACCGGAAATACGCTTGAGATGATCTACGTTTACTCCGTTTTCTTTCAGGGTATTAATAAGCATGTCGCCATCACTGCCGACAGCACCGGCAAAATAAACTTCGCTTCCGGCGCGTGCAAAGGCTATAGCCTGATTGAAGCCTTTGCCACCGCAGAAGAGCTCCATTTTGTCAGCCGAAATGGTTTCTCCGGCATTAACAAAATGGGATACCGAATATGTCCGATCAATATTTGCCGAGCCGAACACAAGGACCTTCATAGGCATACCGCCCCTTCACCGATCTATTTGCTAAATGATTTTATTAAACTCTTTTTTCACATTTAATTTAGCAAACACATCTGCCGTTTTCAAGCCTGATATCCCTCCCGGACGGCATTTCTCCGTTTTGTGGTAAATTCATCTAATAAAACTGTTTAATTTGACCAATATCTGCGCTCACATCTCGACAAGCGCAGTGACTTAATGTAAGATAATACGTCAGAAAACATATTTTCTTTTGAAGGGAGGGGCTCAAATGACAATAAAGGACATTGCAAAAGCCGCGGGTGTTTCTCCGTCTACCGTGTCTCTCATCATCAATCAGAAGGATGCCCGCATAAGCGAAGAGACAAGGCGCCGTGTTATGCAGGTGATAGAAGAGAGCAACTATATCCCTTATGCAGGAGTCCGCGGCCGCCTTCTTGCCCAGAACAACCAGATAGCTCTGGTAATGCCTTCCCTTAAAGATCCTTTTCTTGCCGAGTTTGCGGACAGAGTTCAGAGTCTTGCCCGCAGCCGTGGATATGCTCTTACGGTACAGTCCTCAGCAGGGCCTGCCGGAAACGAAGAAATGATCCTCTCAGAGCTAAGCGAAGCCTATATAGCCGGTCTTTTCTTCTTTCCGCAAAGCGAACAGGGCATATCGTTCCTGAGCAGTGAGGATTCAAATATCGGATGTGCAGTTTTACTCGACTCCACATTTCCCGGTCTGCCCTTTCCTCAGCTGAGTCGTGATTTTGCGGCTGCCGCAGAGACCGGCGCTGCATATCTTCTCAGCAACAATCACCGCAGGATCGCCCTCGTTCTGAAGCCCGAAATCTCCGACAGCATCCGTGAGAAAGTCATTTCCGGCTACAAGGCAGCACTGTCTTCTGCAAAAGCCCCGTTTGACGAGCAGCTTATCGTTTCCGCGGCACAGGATGCCGACAGTGTACTCGGCAGTCTGATTGATGCTGGGATCGATGCCGTTATCTGTCAGGACAGCGCTTCCGTCGGTGAAACTTACCGCATTCTTGCGAGAAAGCAATATAAGATCCCTGAAGATATATCCGTGCTTTGCCTTGAGGACAGTCCGCTTATGCAGCAGCTTGTTCCGGCTGTTACCTCGGTCAGGACCGGCGCTGATGAGATGGCAAAGCTTGCCATAGATACTCTTATCTCCCAGTTATCTGCAGGGCAGACCGCTCCCTTCGTCACAAATCTGCCGGTGCAGCTGATTCGTCGCAACAGCGTTCGGAAGCATGCAAAGCCGGAGCATAAGATAGTGATCGCCGGCAGTATAAACATGGACGTTACGCTCAATGTTTCCCGTCTGCCCCATACCGGCGAGACTGTTCTCGCTTCTGGACAGAGTTCCTGGCCGGGCGGGAAGGGCGCGAACCAGGCCATAGGCGTAAGCCGCTTCGGGGCAGATGCGTTCATGGTAGGCAGGCTTGGAAACGACGTTTACGGCAAGCAGCTCTTTGAACGGCTTTCAAATGAACAGGTGGACATGCAGGGAGTGAGCTTTTCGCAGGATCTGCTTTCCGGAACGGCATTCATCAATGTTCAGAGCGACGGGCAGAACACTATCGTTGTCAATCCCGGAGCCAACGCTTCGGTCACGCCGGAATACATTGCAAAGAATCGTTATATATTCAATGATGCCCATTACTGCCTCATCCAGATGGAGATACCTCTCGAAACCGTTGAGGCTATAGTTCAGCTTTGCAAAGAGCTGAATGTTAAAGTGATACTGAAGCCTTCCCCGGCTCAGGCGCTCCCTTCAGACGTGCTCAAAGATCTGTTTCTGCTTATCCCGAATCAGGAGGAGGCCGATGAACTCTTCCCGAACCTTTCCTCCCCCGACGCACAGGCTCAGGCAATACTCGGGCAGGGGGTCGAAAACGTGATAATAACACTCGGCGACAAGGGCTGCCTCTTTGCCGACCAGGCCGGAAGCCGGGTCTATCCCGCTGTGGATTTCCCGTCCGTAGATGCGACGGGAGCAAGCGATATATTTATAAGCTGTCTTGCTGCCCAGCTTTCCAAAGGCAAGGACATGGACAGCTCTATAAAACTTGCCACCATTGCGGCTTCATACAGCGTTTCCAAGGAAGGCGTGCAGAACGCGATCATAAGCTCCGATCTTCTCTTTGACCTTTACAACGGAGATTATTCCCTTTCTGCCACAGTAAAATAAACGCAAAAAAGCAGCCCATGCAGAATCCTTCTGCACAGGCTGTTTTTGTGATGTAAATAGTAACGGCTTCGGCATTTCTGCCGGAGCCGTTATTATGTCGTTTGGTTTTTGAGGATCAGTAGTTCTCGCAGTTGACCTCGAAATATGCCTGGGGATGTGCGCAGACGGGGCAGATCTCGGGGGCGCTGGTGCCGACAACGATATGTCCGCAGTTGCGGCATTCCCAAACCTTTACCTCGCTCTTTGCGAATACTGCAGCAGTCTCAACGTTTCTGAGAAGGGCGCGATAGCGCTCCTCGTGATGCTTCTCTATGGCAGCCACACCGCGGAATTTTTCCGCCAACTCGGGGAAACCCTCTTCTTCAGCTGTCTTTGCAAAGCCTTCATACATATCTGTCCACTCATAGTTTTCGCCGTCAGCCGCAGCTGCAAGGTTGGCTGCAGTATCGCCAATGCCATCGAGCTCCTTGAACCACAGCTTGGCATGCTCTTTCTCATTCTCTGCAGTCTTGAGGAACAGAGCTGCTATCTGCTCATAGCCTTCCTTTTTTGCTTTGGAAGCAAAGTAGGTGTATTTGTTTCTTGCCTGAGACTCTCCGGCGAATGCCGCCTCGAGGTTCTTCTCAGTCTGTGTGCCTGAATATTTGCCCATATTTATCTCCTCTCAATCAATTGTTTTCTTTTTCTCTGCCGATCAGATGCCCAGTTCCGCAACGAGTCTTTCTTTCGGCTTGAAGCCGATGGATGTTGCAGAAAGCGCACCGTTCTTAATCAGAACGACGGTAGGAATGCTGGAAACTCTGAACTGATTTGCCAGCTCCGGCTCATCATCCACGTTCACCTTGCCAACCTTTACTCTGCCTGCATACTCAGAAGCTATCTCGGCTATAACGGGTGCAAGCATCTTGCAGGGGCCGCACCAGGACGCCCAGAAATCCACGACCACAGGGATATCGGATTTCAGTGCCTCTGCTTCAAAGTTCTCCTTTGTTAAAACTATCTCCATTGTTCTTCCTCCTTTTATTATTCTTTATTTCATCTTACGGTATAACATTATACTATACCGAAAAGCTGCTTCACAACTTTTTTCTCGCAAAAACAGCGCCTTTCTTTCCGGAAAGACGCTGTTTTCCGTATTTTTTGATATCTTATTCCATACTGCAGGCTTCGCAGTCGCTTACCTTGAGCGCCTCAGGATCATAAGCTATGCCGTTTTTATCATAATAATCCTTCACAGCCGCTCTTACCGCCTCTTCAGCGAGGACAGAGCAGTGGATCTTATGGGTGGGCAGTCCGTCGAGCGCCTCGACGACGGCCTGGTTTGAAAGCTTCAGCGCCTCTTCTACCGGTTTGCCCTTTATGAGCTCGGTTGCCATGGAGCTGGTGGCGATAGCGCTGCCGCATCCGAAGGTATTGAATTTACAGTCGGTGATAATGCCGTCATTGACCTTGATATACATCCTCATGATGTCGCCGCATTTTGCGTTGCCGACTTCACCTATGCCGTCTGCATCATCTATCTTTCCTACGTTGCGCGGATTCTGGAAATGGTCCATTACTTTTTCACTGTACAGTGCCATGATCTGTTACCTCCAAAAATCATATCAGATGCGGGCGTTCGCCCTTAACGAGTTCATCCCAGACAGGGGACATATTGCGAAGATATTCCACCACTTTCGGAACGGTATCGATTATATGGTCGATCTGCTCCATAGTGTTGTATTCGCCTATTGAAAGGCGGAGAGAGCCGTGCGCCACTTCATGCGGCAGACCTATGGCCAGCAGAACGTGGCTCGGGTCGAGTGAGCCTGAGGTGCAGGCGCTTCCGGACGAAGCGCAGATGCCGTAGGAATCGAGCATGAGGAGGAGGGATTCGCCCTCGATGCCCTCGAAGCACATATTCACAGTGCCGGGCACATGGTGCTCAAGGCTGCCGTTGATCTTGCTGTGGGGGATCTTGGAAAGCTCTGCGAAGAGCTTGTCCCTCATCGGGATGATCTTGTCGGTATTGGCTTCCATGTTTTCACAGGATTCCTTCAGGGCGGCTGCAAGAGCCACGATGCCCGCGACGTTTTCAGTGCCGGCCCTCTTGCCGCGCTCCTGGGCGCCGCCTTCTATTATATTAAACAGAGGCATGTTCCTCTTGGCGTAAAGCACGCCTACTCCCTTCGGTGCATGGAACTTGTGGCCGGAGATGGAGAGCATGTCAATATTCATTGCTTTGACATCTATCGGCATATGACCGGCCGCCTGGACAGCATCGGTATGGAAGGGGATGCCCTTCGAACGGCAGAGCGCGCCGATCTCGGTTATGGGCTGAACTGTGCCGATCTCGTTATTCGCAAACATAACGGTCACTAGAGCAGTGTCCTCGCGGATGGCGGCCTCAACGTCCTCAAGTCTGACTACGCCGTCCTCATGGACATCGAGCAGAGTTACCTCAAAGCCTTCCTTTTCAAGTCGCTTCAGCGTATGGAGAACTGCATGATGCTCGAACTTCGTGGATATAAGATGCATCTTGCCCTTGCGCTTTCCCACCAGCGCCGCTGAAACTATCGCCTGGTTGTCCGCCTCGCTGCCTCCGGATGTAAAGTAGATCTCTCTCGGCTCGGCGTTAATAAGCTCCGCAACGGTCTTCCTGGCATCGGCGAGAGCCTCTGTTGCTTTCTGGGCAAAGGCGTAAAGGCTGGAGGGATTGCCGTAAAGGTCCGTGAGATACGGCATCATCGCATCGAGCGCAGCTTTGCTTACAGAAGTGGTGGCTGCATTGTCCGCATAAACAAACATATCGATTTATCCTTTCTGAATTACTGATTCCATTTTTTACCGCTTATCAGGTCATCGAGCGTGATATTGTCGAGATAGCCGTTTACGAGGTCATCCAGCTCTCTCCACATGGGAAGAGTGAGGCAGCCTCCGGCTTTTTCGCAGTCAACGCTCCCCTCTTTGATGCACGCCACAGGGGCGAGATTGTCTTCCATGCAGCGAAGTATTTCACCGACAGAGTATTCATCCGCCTTCCGGCTGAGCCTGTAGCCGCCCTCTTTGCCCCGGGTGCTTTCAACGATGTCCGCTTTCTTCAGATTGCCGACTATCATCTCAAGATATTTCATTGAGACATTCTGCCTGTCGGCTATCGTTTTCAGGGAGATATAGCCTTCATCCGGATGCTGTGCCAGATCGATCATCACCCGCAGCGCATATCTTCCTTTACTGGTAATGTTCACAGTACGCACCTAATTCCTACTGTTTTTCTGTGGATTGAATATACCACAAAAATACTAGGAATTAAATAGCAAGCGCATCGGTTGCTGTGCAAAAAATGCACAGCGCAGCCCGGAAGCTTTTGTTTACTTTAGCTCGCTAATGTGCTATCTTGTCAAAGTAATCTTTTTTGCTATACGGAGGAAAAGAAAAATGAAAAAGATACTGTGCCTCGTTTTGGCACTGGTAATGATCACAGCTCTCTGTGCATGCGGAAAGCCTGCGGAGAAGAAAAAATTCATCATGGGAATCGACCCAGAGTATCCCCCCTTCAGCTACCTTGGTGAAGATGGAAAATACAGCGGATTCGACGTTGAAGTCTGCCAAGCCGCTTGCGACAAGCTCGGCTGGGAAATGGAAATATTCTCAGTAAACTGGGATGAGAAGCTCGTTCAGCTCAGTTCCAAGGAGTGCGACTGCGTATGGTCCGGCATGACCATCCGCGACAGCATGTATAAGGAGGGCTATGTTATCTCCAAGCCGTATTTTTACAACACCCAGGTCCTCATGGTAAAGGCCGACAGCGGATACAGGAGCGCTGCGGATCTTGCCGGGAAAGTTGTTGCAGTCCAGCTCGGAACCTCCGGTGAAGCTCTGCTTCAGGAGGACCTCGCAGACCTCGCATCATCGTTTGAAAGCGTTATGACCTGCGACAGCTTCCTCAAATGCTTTACGGAGCTTGCAGGCAACGCGGCGGATGCCGTTTTCGTAGACCTTCCTGTTGCTTCCGCATATGCAGCTGAACACGAGGGCTATCTTATCATCAATGAGGAACTCGGAGCCGAGCAGTACGGCATAGCCTTCCGTCCCGGCGACACTGAGCTATGCGCCAGCATCGAAGGTGCGGTCGCGGAGCTTGTTAAGGACGGCACCTATGCGAAGATAGCCGAGAAGTATCCCGATATCATCGATAATCTTATTTTCCTCAACAGCTGATAAACAGTCCCCCACTTCAATAAACTGCCCGAAAGCGCATCTTTATGCGCTTTCGGGATATTCTGTCTTTTAAAGGAAATGAGGGCTCCCCAATGTCTCTTATGACGATGATACTGAAGATGAGCGAAGGTCTGGGAAAGACCTGCGCCATCTTTTTTCTGACTCTTCTGTTCTCGCTGCCGCTGGGCATGATAGTTGCCCTGCTGCGCATGAGCAAAAACAAGGTCGTCTCCTCTGTCACCCGCTTCATAATATCCGTGCTTCGCGGCACACCTCTTATGCTTCAGCTTCTCGCCGTGACATACGGTCCTTATTATCTTTTCGGAAGCAATGTTGCCCGAAACAAGCTGATCCCCGTCGTTATCGCCTTTGCGATAAATTATGCGGCGTATTTTGCCGAGATCTACCGCGGAGGCATAGAATCCATATCCGTAGGGCAGTATGAAGCTGCGGAGGTGCTGGGTTATTCGAAATTCCAAACCTTCATGAGGATAATACTGCCGCAGGTGGTAAAGCGGATAATGCCAAGCGTGACAAACGAGGTCGTTACGCTCGTTAAGGACACATCCATGGCGTTCACCGTCTCCTACACGGAGATGTTCACCATAGGCAAGCAGATCGCAAATTCCGAAACAAGCTTTCTCCCTTTCATAGTGGCCGGCGTGTTCTACTATGTGTTCAACGCCATAGTGGACTATGTGATGGGCAGGATAGAGAAAAAGCTCGATTATTACAGGTAAGGAGGAGCTGAAAATGTCTGAAAAAACAAATGTTCAATCGGCAGCACAGGCCTCTCCGAGCATTCTGGAGATCCGCGGACTGCAGAAATCCTTTGCCGAGCTTTACGTGCTGAAGGATATCTCTCTCTCCGTCGACCGCGGAAACGTTATGTCGATAATCGGGCCTTCCGGTTCCGGAAAATCCACTCTCCTGCGCTGCACATCATTTCTTGAGACAGCTGACGGCGGTGATATCCTCTATGACGGGCAGTATGCCGTGAACGGCGGAGTATATGCATCAAAAGCGGAGCTGAACCGGTTCAGGACCAAATTCGGACTTGTATTCCAGAATTTCAATCTCTTTCCGCATTACTCGGTGATGAGGAACATTTCCGAAGCTCCCATACTGCACGGGCAGAACAAGGAGGAAGTCAGCGAGCGGGCTGTACAGCTGCTGAAGAAGATGGGGCTCGAGGGCAAGGAGAATGCCTATCCCTGCCAGCTCTCCGGCGGTCAGCAGCAGCGTGTGGCTATAGCCAGAGCGCTGGCAATGCAGCCCGAAATACTCTACTTTGACGAGCCCACCTCCGCGCTCGATCCCGAGCTCACCGGAGAAGTACTGAAGGTAATACGGCAGCTTGCTGACGAGAACATGACGATGGTGATCGTAACGCATGAAATGGCCTTTGCGAGAGCCGTTTCAGAATGGGTGATATTCATGGACGGCGGAGTGATAGTTGAGGAGGGAGAGCCGGAGCGGCTCTTCGGCGAGCCTTCACAGGAGAGAACGCGCCAGTTCCTGCGGAACTACCAGCAATGAGCAAAACTCGCATTGATTACTGCTATGCAAATCCCGCCGGCAACATCACCATTCTCGTTGAGACTGCATTCAATGTGGCAGACTATCCGCAGATAGCCTCCAAGCTGCTCTCTGCT
Organism: Oscillospiraceae bacterium; assembly: GCA_024685535.1. Classification (GTDB taxonomy): domain Bacteria; phylum Bacillota; class Clostridia; order Oscillospirales; family Oscillospiraceae; genus Limivicinus. The sequence continues at coordinate 17,426 of JAIKVS010000056.1, forward strand.
GAGCCCGAAGCAGAGCAGGTGGGATTTATAGAGGGCGTTTCCACCTCCGATGTTTCTCTGCGGATGGCAGGCGGAGAATTCTGCGGCAACGCAGCCTTTTCCTCAGCTGCATTCGCAGCGATGAAATCCGGGGCTGACAAGGCTGTGATATCCGTTGATTTCAGAGGGATAGACCGCAGTCTGACAGCCAGCGTAAAACGAACTTCGGATAAATGCTTCAGAGGTACGATCGATATGCCTCTGCCGGAAGAGATCTCTGAGCAGCGGCTGAACTTTAATGAAACGGAAGTTATTCTTCCGGTAGTGCGTTTTCCCGGAATAGCGCATATAATATGCACTTCCCCGCTGGAAAAAGGTTTTGCCGAAGCGGCGCTGAAACAATGGTGCGCAGAGCTCGGCACCTCTGCGGCCGGGATAATGCTCCTTGATAAAAATAATAAAACCCTTACTCCGCTGGTATACGTGCCGGATCCTGAGACTCTTTTCTGGGAAAGCTCCTGTGCCAGCGGCACCTGCGCCGCAGCGGCCTGGCTCTCCTCCCGCTCCGGAACCTACGGCACTTACAGCTTTGCCGAGCCGGGCGGAACACTCGGCGCCGAGACTGAGAAAAACAGCATAAGACTGATAAATTCAGTTACTCTATCCATAAGGACCTCTGAAATATGAAAAGGGAAAGACAATTTTGTCTTTCCCTTTTCTTTTATCATGTCGCTTTGCCGCCGGATCCTATCTGATTTTCCTGCACTCGAGGTAATACCGCTTCTCCCTTGCGTTTCCGATGGAGAAGCTCTTTTTGGGGAACAGCTCTTTTTTCTTCACTGCCTCGAATATGTCCTTCTTTTCCACAGCCGGAAGCAGGATATACGCACAGCCCTGCCTGCTGCCGGCTTCAACGGCTGAAGCATCATCATGGACATAGTCGACTGCCCCTGAATGCTCCTTGAGATACTCTGCGATCATTTTGTCCGTCGCATCGATCAGCTGCGCCACGGTAAGTCCCGTTACAGCGATGCTGTGC
>JAIKVS010000101.1 GCA_024685535.1 Oscillospiraceae bacterium
CATTCCGATCCCGTTGTCGCGCACGGTTATAGTGCGGGCTGCTTTATCGGCGATAACATCTATCCTGAAATCTCCGCGGTCCAGTCCCACTCCGTCATCAGTAAGAGAGAGGTAGCAGAGCTTATCGATCGCATCAGATGCGTTGGATATTATCTCTCTGAGAAATATCTCCTTGTTCGTATAGATCGAGTTGATCATGAGGTCCAGCAGTCTTTTGGATTCTGCTTTAAACTGCTGTTTTGCCATTTTTTAAACCTTTCCTCCCGGTTTGCATAATTTCGTAAATATAGATTATAGCACAATCCAGCGCTTTTTCAACATTATACTTATTTAGTTTTTGACTCTTTTGTAAATAATGCGTCTTCCGGCAGCATATCGAAAATTGACTGGACAGTACACATATGTTAGAATAACCGCAGTAATTAAAATATAATATAAATAAAGAAAGGTCGTGGTATTTTGATCCTTACCCCTGAACAGCAGGCCATGCTGGACGGCAGCAAAGGCGAGGTAATGGCCAAGATCGTAAAGACTCTTGTTATGTACGGTGATACCTTCGGCGCAGAGCGCATGATCCCGGTAACAAGCAAATATGGTCACACCGTTATAAGCTACGGTCTGAAGGTGCTCGATCCCGTGCTGGATGTGTTTGACGAGATTATCGACGCAGGCCTTACGGACGGGCAGAAATTCACAGCCGATCCCAGACCGCTGGACAAGAATGTTCCTTCAAACCTTCTTGAAGACCTCGTATTCAAGAAGATAATGTACACTGATCAGGCAAGATATGAAGCGCAGATGGAAAAGCTCGGTATACTTAATGATAACGCCTACAGCTGCACCTGCTATCTTGACCAGGTGGGCAACAAACCCGGAAAGGGAGAGATACTCTCCTGGGCTGAATCATCGGCAGTTGTTTATGCAAACTCTGTTCTCGGAGCACGCTGCAACAGGAATTCCGGAATACTGGAGCTGTTCGGTTCCATCGCAGGTTTTGTGCCTGAATTCGGCTTCCTTACGGACGAAGGCCGCAAGGCTGACTGGGTGATAGAGGTTAAATGTGAGAAAAAGCCCGAAGCTCAGCTGCTGGGTTCAGCCATAGGAATGAAGGTCTTGGAGGATGTGCCTTACGTAAAAGGACTGGATAAATGGCTGGGAAATGAGCTCAATGATGACGCCTGCGCTTACCTCAAGGATTTCGGCGCAGCTACCGCATCCAACGGAGCCGTCGGTCTTTACCACATTGACGGACTGACGCCCGAAGCAAAAGAACTTGGGGAAACTCTTATCAGAGACGGTGCTCAGGTCTATGTGATAGACGACGCAGAACTTGAAAGAGTTAAAGCAAATTACCCTGTAATCTGGGCAGATAAAGAGGCAAGACCGGAGCTATGTTTTGTGGGCTGCCCGCATCTTACGCTCAAGCAGCTTTGTGACTGGACTGACGCCATCGACAGAAAGCTTGAGGAAAACAAGCTTAAAAAGGTCTCCGTGCCAACCGTGTTTACTGCATCCCCTGCCGTGATAGCGGAATTCAACAAGACCGACAAAGCAAATATACTCAAGCGCTCAGGAGTTATTGTAAGCTATATATGCGCACTTATGTATATGAACAATCCGCTCTGCAAGAAAAAGGCCGTTATCACATGCTCAAATAAACTGCGCACCTACACTTCCGCCAGATATTATACCGAGGGTGAGATCCTGAACATCATCACCAGTAAGGAGGCGAAGGCATGAAAGAGTTCAAAGGCCGCGTTATTGTTCCGGGCACATGCAGTGCTGAAGCGCTCGTTTCGCACAACGGATTCAATACACTTGCATCTTTCCAGATGGCAATAATGTTCAACAAGAAGGGCGTTCCCTGCGGTGATCAGAACAACCCGGATCTTTACAACCAGAAAATGCAAGGCAAGGCACTCTGCCTTCCCATAACCATAGGTTCCACCACTGGAGGAATGATACTCTATACCGTTCTTGCAGTCGGCAAGGCTCCGGCGTGCATGCTGTTTTCAGAGTCGATAGATTCACTTGCGGCCTCAGGCGCCATAATGGGCGATGTCTGGACCGACTCCAGCATGCCGGTCATCGACAGACTTGGTCAGGAATTCCTCGATTATGTGAAGACCGGGATGACGGTTACCGTCAAGGATGACGGTGTTGTCGAAGTGGAATAATTTCAGTTTCAAAAGCAATAGATCCGCGGTCTTTTCTGGCCGCGGATCTTTCATGCTCTTTCTTGACACTTCTGTTTCTCGGTGGTAAATTATTCCCACATCATATATGCCGGTATGGTGGAACAGGTAGACACAAGGGACTTAAAATCCCTCGCCGGCAACGGCGTACCGGTTCGATTCCGGTTACCGGCACCAGAGCCTCAAGCGGTTTAAGCGCTTGAGGCTCTTTATTATTCAGCTGTGCTGCACTTTATCTCCAGATTGAATTATCGCTGCTCACATGCTATAATTTGAATACTTATTTTAATTTATAAAATAACAGACGGCCGTCCATGTCTCCAGGAAATTTGATTGAGATCCGGCCTGCAGGAGAGACACATGAAGATAAACGTCCGCGAAACTATAATAAGGCTGCTTCTC
>JAIKVS010000109.1 GCA_024685535.1 Oscillospiraceae bacterium
CGGCGTGGGCGGATAATAAAGAGAGCTGCGTTGTGATAGGCGCAAATCTGTCCGATGAGCAGGTGGCTCAGGTCTATGATTATTTCGGGATAAAGCGCGGCAGTGTCACAGAGCTTACAGTGACAAATGCGGAGGAGAGAAGATATCTCGAAGGACTGGTTTCTGAAGCGGTTATAGGAAGAAATTCCATATCATGTGTATACGTGGAGCTTTTAAACGAAGGCAGCGGAATAAACGTCAGTACATATAATATCAGCTGGTGTACAGCGGATATGTATAAAAGTGCGCTTGAAACCGCCGGTATCACAGATGCAAGGATAATTGTTGCAGCGCCTTTTGAAGTGAGCGGTACTGCCGCTTTGACGGGGATCTATAAAGCTTACGAGCATTTAACAGGCAATGAACTTAACAGTGATGCCAAACAGGTGAGTACTGAAGAACTAACCCTTACCGGCGAACTGTCTGACCTTATCGGCAGTGAGGATGCCGCTGCTGTCATCAGAGAAGTTAAGGATATTCTCAATGAGACGGGGAAGATGTCAGATGAGGATCTTAGAGCGGAGATAAAGCAGATCGCTTCGGATTATGGCCTCGTATTAAACGATTCTGAACTCAGCAGGATCATTCAGTGGAGCAGAAGACTTGAAAAGCTTGATATAGATTCTATAGTTGAAAATGTGAACAAAATTCAGGAAACAGTTGGGAAGGTGTCCAAGGCAAAAGACGATGTTGTGAGTTTTGCAGCAAAAGTACATAACTTTTTCGTTACTGTGTCCGGCTATATAGATACTATTAAGGGCTGGTTCGGAAAATGATCATCAATGAGATAAGAGAGGAACTGTTCAGGCTTCAGGATACCGAATACCGCGATTTCCAGTCAAAGCTTATCCCCACGGCAGGGAAGGAGACATTCATAGGAGTTCGTACTCCGGAATTGAGATGTCTTGCAAAACAGATCGCAAAAAGAGATGATCTTTGCATTTTTCTGGAAGATTTGCCGCATAAATACTTTGATGAGAATCAGCTTCATGCGTTCATCATTTCGGATACGAGGGACTTTAATTTATGCCTCGAACGTCTTGATGTATTTCTCCATTATGTGGACAACTGGGCAACATGCGACCAGATGTCGCCCAAGGTATTCAAAAAGCACAGAAACGAACTGGCGGGACCGATAAAAAAATGGATCACTGACGAACACTGTTACACCGTCCGGTTCGGTATCGGAATGCTCATGGAGCATTTTCTGGATAATGATTTCGACCCAAGCTATCTTGAGTTGGTTGCAGAGGTCGTTTCTGAAGAATACTATATTAAAATGATGAAAGCCTGGTATTTTGCCACGGCGCTTGCAAAGCAGTATGACGCCGCAATACCGTACCTTGAGAATAAGCGGCTGGATACATGGACTCATAATAAGACTATCCGTAAGGCGATAGAAAGCTATCGCGTCGGTCCCGCGGAAAAGGAATATCTTAGAAGTCTGAAGTTGAAAGATTGTAACTGACAACTGAAATATGATGGAATGTCAGGGCATTATGCGTTAGCAGAAAGCCTTGACATTATTTTTTGCAGAATATATATTAATATTAAGCAGTAAAATAATTCATACGAAAACTATAAATTAAAAAAGGAGCGTTAATATGGCAATTAAGAGATTCCTTCAGGTATGCTGCATTGTCAATGATGTTGAGCAGACCAAGCAGGTCCTCAGAGATGAATATGGTTTTACCAACTGGGCACCGAAAGAAGATTTCGGAGGACCTGTTACGGACTACCAGATAAATGGTGAGCCTGCGGTGCTGAATAACAAGGCGGAATTCTGCACTGCATTCGGCATTGAGTGGGAATTCATCGAACCCAAATCCGGTCCGCTGAAGCCATGGCTCGATGAGCACGGCCCCGGAGTACATCACTTTGCTGTTCTGACTGACGATAGCTACGAAGAGTTCGGAGCCAGAGCAAAGAGACTTACCGGCAAGGATGTATGGCTCCATGGCACCGCACCCAGCGTAGGTATGGACTATTCCTACTATGATCTTACAAGTGTCATCGGCATGTTCCTTGAAGTCTATAACGAGAACAGACCTCACCCGAGCGGATTCAATATGGATGCCCAGCCGGATCCTCCGCTGGAATAAAACAAAACCAGGAAGCAGTGTTCCCGATTCCGGGAGCACTGCTTTTCGTACTGTTACAGGCTTATAAACTGTATATTCTTTACATCGATCTTTTAAGATGTTAAAATAGTTAAAAACATTACTTGGTGCAATTATGACGGAAATCAGGATTTATATTGCCGGTTCAGACAGCCTTATAGAAAAATCTGACAAGATCCTTGATTCGGTCAGCGATCGTTACAGACAAAAATACAATGAATTAAAAATGGAACAGCAGAGATCAGGTGCTTTGGCAGCGGCATTGCTGCTAAGGTTTTTTGCCGGGATCGGCGCTGAAGATGAGGTCCTGTGCAATGAATACGGAAAGCCGTATTTGCCGGGAAAGCCGGAATTCAGTATATCCCACAGTGATGATTTCGCAGTACTAGCAGTCTCCGGTGATCAGCCGGTAGGCGTTGATATCGAGCGTATAGGCAGAGTTACGCCACGGGTCATCAGAAAAGTATCGCATATGGATGCGGCTTCTTCATCCGAGCTTGACCTGGCACTTGAGTGGACGCGTGTGGAAGCCAGACTTAAGCTGAAAGGCACCGGGTTTTACGCAGATCCTCTTAAATATGAAGGGAAATCCCTGTTCTATTCTTCATGTGCTTATGATGGCCATTGTTTAACATGTGCGACAGCTTCGGAACATACTGTTACGGTGGATCGTGTAGACTTTAAAATTGAAGAGGATTCAATATCTTATACAACTGAAAATATTATTGGAAAGGATATTCAAACATGAAAGCATTAGGACTCTCCTTCGGAAGAAAAAACCGCAACTCGGATATCATGGTGAAGCAGGTGCTCAAGCAGATGAAAGCCCGTGGCTTCGAGGTGGAGTTTATCAACCTTAATGACCTTGATATTAAATACTGCACTGGCTGCACTGGCTGCGTCGTCAATATAATGCAGGGCGGAAACGGAGCCTGCATCCTTAAGGACGATTTTCATATAGTTGATGAGGCTTTCAAGGAGGCGGATGCTATTATTGCCTGTGCCCCGGTTTTTGCACTTGCCCCTAATGGCCTGTTCAAGACTTTTGTTGACCGTATGGGACCTTCACATGATATTGCCTTCCTTACCAATGCGCGCGAGCAGGGCGAAAAGATGGGCAAACCTGAGGATAAGCTGCCGGATAAGCGCTGGTTCAAACCGCGTGCCGCAGCACTGATGGTAGTCGGCGGAGCCAGTACCCAGAACTGGGTCAGCTTCGGTCTGCCTTCCATGTTTGAACTCTTTTCCAACGGCATGACCATAGTCGATGCTTACAGCGCGCATGGTGCAATGGAATTTGAACATATGATAGGCAATGAGAAACTCATGGCCCGTATGACTGAGATGGGCAACCATCTTGCTGATGCACTTGAAAATGAGGGCGGACTTGATAAATGGTATGGCGATAACGAGGGCGTATGCCCTGTCTGCCATAACGACCTTCTAACGATAATGCATAAAGGCACGACAGTTGAGTGCCCTGTCTGTGGTATATCTGGAGAGCTAAAGATCGACGGCGGACAGATTCGTGTTGATTGGCCTGCGGAACAGATAGCACGCTCGCGTCTGAAATATCCCGGCAAACTTGAGCACTATATAGAGATCAGGGACAGTGCAATGACCATGAAGAAAGTTCCCGACCTCAAGGAGAAACTTGCCGCTTATAAAGAGATCTGAACAATCGTATGACAATACTATAAAAGCGTCCGTTCTGCGGACGCTTTTATAGTTGCTGATCGTTCAAATCCCTTCTTGTTGTACCCGAAAAAATGGATTATAATCATTAACGGCCTAAGAAAAGCTCAGTAATCGACAATGGGGACAGTGATGGAATATTTCAGCATTAAAAAAACCTCTGACAGAGTATTCAGGATAACGGATCCCTTCGGATCGATATGCACGCTTATAATCGGTAGCAGAAGTGCTCTTCTTGCTGATACCGGGATCGGATTTGGAAACATAGCCAAAGCAGTTGAAAACTTCACTGATCTTCCGGTGATAGCGGTAAATACTCATGAGCACCTCGACCATTCCATGGGGGGCAGGTTTTTCGATAAAGTATACATGCATCCCAA
>JAIKVS010000177.1 GCA_024685535.1 Oscillospiraceae bacterium
CCGTGGGCTGAAGAAGGAACGCCGCGAGCCTCCCGCTCCGGAGCAAATCGAGAAGGTCACTCCCGACACCGACATGGGCCTCTTCGCATGGTTCATGATGTACACCGGCCTGCGTAACGGTGAGCTCCTTGCCCTCCGCTGGGAGGATATAGATCGGGAAAATAAAAAGATCCACGTAAACAAATCCGTGGAGTATATAGGCGACAATCCCCATATTAAATACAGCACCAAAACAGAGGCAGGTATCCGTGACGTGGATCTGCTCGACGTGCTTGAGGATGTCCTGCCCAAGCGCAAGACCGGATATGTCTTCGGCGGGAAGGATCCTATGCAGAAATCCCGCTTCTACAGGGAATGGGCCAGATGGTGCTGCAGCGTCGGTCTCGGTGAGGAGATAAAGACCGAGCACAAATCAGAAGGCAACAAGCACACATATACAAATGTCAAATACAAGGCCCTCGTCACTCCTTATCAGTTCCGGCATGAGTATGCCTCCCTGCTGGAGGATGCGGGCGTTAGTGAATTTGACGCGAAAACGGCCATGGGACACTCCTCGATCACAGTGACGAAAGATATCTATACCCACATACGCAGCAGAAAGCACAAAAGTAATCTGGCCGACAAAATGAACACCTATCTGTCCGATGAAAATAGTAAAAAGGTGTAATTTAGGTGTAGTGCATGCCTCTTTCCATTGCAATCACTTGAAAAGTACCTGCCTTTCACGGCGGTAACACGAGTTCGATTCTCGTCCGGGTCACCAGAACTCCCGCATCGATGCGGTGCGGGAGTTTTAATACGGCAAACTTCTTTAGCGATTTTAACCACTAAAGTGAAGCGATCGACATAAAGCTTTGTAAACTTTCACATCTTGTTATTTGCCGCCAAAGTGGTATATTGTTATCCATCAGCCAGAAGGAGATAAGATAATGGCTTCCAAGAGACATTTCTCCTATTATTACTATCGCTATTATTCGTCAGTTTCATAACTGCCGGCGATAGACTATGCTGATTTTCCAGTAAATCAAAGCAGTCCGCCTGCAGAAGGCGGGCTGCTTATTTTATTTTTGAAAACCTGGTTTTCAAAGGAAAGGATTTAAAATGAAAAAGATTATTGCTCTTCTCCTCGCCGCATGTCTCGTATTTGCTCTGTGCGCCTGCGGCTCCTCCGCTCCTAAGAAGTTCACTGTAGGTGTGTGCCAGCTCGTACAGCATCCTGCTCTTGACAGTGCAACTCAGGGCTTCATCGACGCTCTCAAGGAAGAGCTAGGTGATGCTGTAGAAATCGACAATCAGAACGCATCCGGCGATATAGCCGCCTGCGCCACCATTTGCAACGGCTTTGTTGCTTCGAAGGTGGATCTCATTATGGCCAATGCCACTCCCGCTCTTCAGGCTGCAGCTGCGGCAACTGACAGTATTCCAGTGCTAGGCACCTCAATCACCGAGTACGGTGTGGCACTTGATCTCAAGGACTTTAACGGCACCGTCGGCGGTAACGTGTCCGGCACATCCGACCTTGCACCTCTCGATCAACAGGCACAGATGATCATAGATCTGTTCCCAGAAGCAAAGAACGTTGCCATTCTCTACTGCTCCGCTGAGGCAAACTCCGTATACCAGGCTGATGTTGTAGAGGCTTACCTTGAAGGCAAAGGCCTGAATGTGGACCGCCTTACTTTCGCGGACAGCAACGATGTTGCTCTCGTGACCCAGACTGCCTGTGCTTCCGCAGATGTACTCTACATCCCGACTGACAACGTAGCGGCTTCCTGCGCCGAAGCTATAGGCAACGTAGCAGAGCCTGCGGGAATCCCCATAATCACAGGTGAAGTAAACGTCTGCAAAGTCTGTGGCGTAGCCACCCTCTCCATCGACTACTACAACCTCGGAATAACCACCGGAAAGATGGCAGCGAAAATTCTGAAAGGTGAAGCAAAAGTTGGCGAGATGCCTGTCGAATACTTTGAGAACCCCGTTAAGATGTTCAACCAGGAGCTTGCCGCCAAGTTTGGTGTTCAGATCCCATCTGATTTCGTAGCCATCGAAGACTGATCTTTAAAAAAGCATATAGCACCGGACAGGCAGAATCATCTCCTGTCCGGTGATTCTGAAATAACTGATAGGATTAAAAACCATATGAGTCTTCTTAATCTCTTCTCCCGTCTTCCTGCAGCAGTAGCCCAAGGCATGATCTGGGGGATAATGGCTTTAGGCGTATATATTACCTTCCGAGTGCTCAATCTTGCAGATCTTACAGTCGACGGCACTTTCGCACTCGGCGGTGCGGTCTCGGTAATGCTCATCCTGGCAGGCTGGCCTGCATGGCTGTCAGTCATTGCAGCAATCATTGCCGGTCTTGCCGCGGGTCTTATAACAGGTCTGCTGCACACAAAACTCGGCATTCCGGCAATTCTTGCAGGAATTCTGACCCAGTTCTCCTTATACTCTATCAACCTGCGGATCATGGGCATGAAATCCAACCAGACAGCAAACCTTAAAAACTACGGCATGTTTTTCGAGAACGGCCGCGGTTTTCTCGTTTCATCCCGTTACATACCGATGGCAATCCTTATGGGCGGGATATTTGCAGTGGCAGTGGTGTTTGCGCTCTACTGGTACTTCGGAACCGAGCAGGGCAGCGCTCTGCGCGCCACCGGATGCAATCCCAATATGAGCAGTGCTCAGGGGATTAACATAGCTAACATGAAAGTCCTCGGTCTTGCTCTCTCCAACGGCCTTGTATGTCTCTCCGGCGCGCTGATGACGCAGTTTCAGGGCACAGCGGACGTAAACATGGGCAGAGGTGCCATTGTTATCGGTCTTGCCGCTATAGTCATAGGCGAGGTCTTGTGCAACGCTATTTTCAGAAAAGGCAGCAACTTTGCAGTGAGGCTTGCTTTCATAGTCATTGGCGGCATACTGTATTACTTCGTGATGACAGTGATACTCTGGCTGAAGCTGGATGCAAACGATCTCAAGCTTTTCACCGCCATCATTGTTGCTCTCTTCCTCGCGGTA